>SXOM01000560.1 GCA_005776735.1 Pseudomonadota bacterium | reverse complement strand
GCCCGCGCGTGGTTCGCCCTTGGGCGCGCCGACGACGCCCAGCGGGTCGCGCTCGCCCTGTGGGCCGAAGCCGCCAGCGAGCGGGCGCGCGCCGGCGCCGCTGCGTTGTACACCGAAGTGGGCGGAAATCCCGCCGCGTTGGTGCCTGCGCCCTGAACCGGCCCCCTTCGCCCCGGCGCCGCGGTGCGGGCCAGACCCGATCGAGGTCGGGCCGGGCCTACCGCACCGCCCCGATCACGTCACTTCGGGGGGGTCGGCGTCGCCAGCGCATTGAGGCGGTAGCCCACGCCGCGCACGGTTTCGAGGCGTTCGCCCGCGGCACCGAGCTTCTCGCGCAGGCGCTTCATGTGCGTGTCGACCGTGCGGGTGCTGAGGTCGGGCGGCATCTCCCACACCTCTTGCAACAACTGGCCGCGCGTCTGCACCCGGCCGCTCCGGCGGGCCAACGTCGTGAGCAGGCGGAACTCGGTGGCGGTGAGCTGCACCTCTTCGTCGTCGACCCACACCCGGTGGGCGGCCGCATCGATCCGCAGCGCGCCGACCCGGAGGCTGCCTTCGCTCTCGGTGGCGCCGCCGGCGACCGAGCGGCGCAGGACCGCGCGGATGCGGAGCACGAGCTCGCGCGTGGAGAACGGCTTGGTGACGTCGTCGTCGGCGCCGAGCTCGAAGCCGACGACCCGATCGAGCTCGTCGCCACGCGCCGTGAGCATGATGATCGGCGTGCCGGTGAGCGCAGGCTCGGCCCGAAGGCGGCGGCAGACCTCGGTGCCCTGCATGCCGGGCAACATCAGGTCCAACAACACCAACGACGGACGCATGGTCGGCGCGAGGGCCAGGGCCTCGGGGCCGGTGGCGGCCGTCCGGACCGTGAAACCTTCCTTTGTCAGGGAATGACGCAGGAGGTTGCGAAGATCCTCCTCATCGTCGACCACCAGGATGGAGCCGGAGCTTTGCACGCACCGAGTCTAAGCCCCCCATGTGACGGCCGTGAAAACAATCCGCGTCAGGGCGTACACGCGGTGGCCTCGGCGACGACGTCGTCGTGCCGTGCGTCGAAGTCCCCGTCGAGCGCGCCGACGGCGCCGGACCAGCTCTGACCGCTGCTGCTGAACCAAGGATCGTCCTCGATCCGGCGGGAGAGGTAGCCCTGCACCCGGGTCGACTCCTCGCGCAGACGCGCCGCGGTGGCGAGCTCCGCGACGCGGAGCACCTCTCCGCAGAATTCGTCCTTCCACAAGCGGCGGATGCGCTGGGTGAGCTCCGGCGATTCCGACCAGCTCGGGTGCAGGTCCCAGATGCTCGTGCTCGCGGCCGCGTTGGTCGAGAACGCCTGATCTTTGTCCCACGGGTACACCACGAAACCGCCGACCCCGGGGTCCCGGTACAGCATGAAGTTCTGCCCGGCGCCCGCGAGCCCGTCGACGTCGGGGAGCACCATGTCGACCGCCATCTCGGTGATCCACTCGTCGACGTCGGCGTGGGCGGGCAGGCACGCGAGCAGCTCGGCGTCGGTGCCCGACGCACACTGCAGGAGCGGGATGAGCTCCGCCTCGAGCTGCTCGGGCGTGGTGTCGGCCTTCGGTTCGTACTGCTTGTCGTAGTCGTCGGCGTCGTCGCCGTCGTGCTCGAAGTCCGCGGTGCCGCGACAATAGCCCTCGACCTTGTACAACCCGCCGGAGTCGTCCTCGAAGTGGTGATCGAGGTACGGGTCGTCATCGGGCTCTTCGGAGAACGGGAATACGCCCTGGAACTCCCCGTTGATCGTCAGCGCCACGTGCGTGACGCGCGGAGCCGGCACGCCCGCCTCGCGCATGACCCACTGCGCGAGGCGCTCCCGCAAGAGCGAGAAGTCGCCTTCGGTACCCATGAAGTTCAAGTTGTGAAGTTCATGGAATTCTTGGCCTTCTACGAACTCGTTGAACGAGACTTTGAACCCCCAGCGTTGCCCGTCGGTGAGCGCCGAGTGACCGCGGTATCGGACGCCCACCCGCGTGTAGTGCTCGGTCTCGCCGGTCTTCGGGTTGTCGTATTCGAGCGTGGCCTCGAGGTACGCCCGGTCCTCGCACGCGTCCGTCGGGATGAGCGCCTCCATCCGGGCGGCCCAGTCGGCGTCCTCGAACGTGAGCCGGTAGCTCGGCACGTAGCGGTCGTCCCAGACATCGTCGTCGGCAGGACCGTCGGGCGAGCCCCCGCCGGTGTCGGCGGAGTCGCAGGCGGCGAGCACGACCAGGGTGAGCCCGCACCAGCGGGACGGACCGTTCATCATGCGCTCACTCTACCCGGCAAAGGTCCGCAGTGGTGGGCAGGACCGTGCCCGCGCTCGCGACGGTGGTCAACGACGGCGCCGACGGACCCTGCGGCACCAGGCCCCACGTGACGTGCGCCAGCGCGGCCTCCTGGTGCCACACCGACACCGCGCCCGCCGCTTCGCCGACCGACGCCTGGATGCGACCGTCGACCCCCAACGCCCACTCGGGCGCCAGGCGCCAACTGACGCCGGCCGAGCCCCGCGCGACCATCGAGACGCCGGCGCCGAACCACGGCGTGGCCGCCCCGTCCATGTACTGAGGCCCGGCCGCCGCGCTCGCGCAGAGCCGCCCCCGGGCCCCGACGAAGTCGGCACGCCCCCGCGCTTCGGCCACGGCCGAGAGGTACAGCGGGGGGCTGAAGTAGCCGCCCTGGCCGGGCGTGAACCCGTCCTCCTGGCGCTCGTGGTGGATGCCGATGAGCTGCCCGCCGAGGTGGACGTTGCGGTCCGGCCGGCCGAGGGTGACCCCGCCCCAGGCGACGCCATCGACCAACGCGTTGGGCTCGATGCCCCACCCTTCGGTCCATCCGCCGCGCACCATCACGCCGAGGTCGGCGTGGCGCGGCGTCCAGCTCACGTACCCACCGAGCCAGAACTGGCTCACGAAGCCGAAGAACGTGTCCTCGTCACCCACCGGGGTGGTCTTGCCGGCCCAGGACAGGACCGAGTCCGCGACCGGAGTCCGGCCGGTCTGGGCGCCGATCGCGAGGGCCGGCAGCACGCCGTACCGGGCGTGGCCGTGCCAGAGCGGGTTGACCTGCGTGAACCCGAGTGGGCTGGTCCCGACCCGGGCCGTGGCGAAGAACCGACGGAACGGCGCGGTGGCCACGCCCACCGAGGGCGCGACGCCGGTGACCGCGTCTTCGCCGTCGTCGAGGTGGAGCACCACCGCGTCGGCGCTGAAGCGGATGAGCCCGACGGGGGGGAAGATCACCTCGGCGGGGATGTACCAGCCGTCGAGGAGCTGCTCCCCGGCGGTCCCGGGCTTGTGGAAGACACCCCCGCCGGCGACCACGTGCACGCCGCGCTCGCGGGCGAGGTCGACCCGCACGGCCTCGACGGCGTCGACCAACCAGCGAGGCTGGAGGTCGCGCGGCGG
Organism: Pseudomonadota bacterium; assembly: GCA_005776735.1. Classification (GTDB taxonomy): domain Bacteria; phylum Myxococcota_A; class UBA796; order UBA796; family SXON01; genus SXON01. The sequence continues at coordinate 8,359 of SXOM01000560.1, read as the reverse complement.
GGTGGGCGGCCAGGTGCGCGGGCCGGGGACCCGCCCGGAGGGGAGCGGAAGGACCGGCAGCGGGTCGGGTTGCACCCCCGGGTCGGGCTCCGGCTCGGGGGGCAGCGTCGCGGTGCGGACCCCGTCCAGGGTCTCGGCGGCGCGGTCGTACTCGCCGCGCTGGATCATCGTCTGCACCAACTGCAGGCCGATCCGCGGGTCGCGCACGCGCCCCCAGGCGTCCTGGAGGTGGGCCTCGGCCGCGCCCATGCGCACCTGCGCACGGAGCGCCCCGCCCTTGCCGATGATGGCGGGCACGTGGCCCGGATCGACGGCCAGGGTGCGATCGAACGCCGCGATGGCCTCGGTCTCCTTCCCCAGTGCGAGCCACGCGCCGCCCAGGCGCGCCCACTCGTCCGGGGTGTGTCCCGGCAACCCCTCGGCCTCGACGAGCGCGGCCGCGGCTTCGCGGTCGCGCCCGGCCGCAAGCAGCTTCTCGCCCTTCTGCACCAACAGCTCGAACTCCAAGGCCCGGAGCTCCGCACGCGCGTGGCCCTCGCCCGCGGCCTTGTCGGCGGCGGCGAGCACCGGCGCGAGCTCGGCCGCCACCCGACACACCGCGGCCGCCCGCAGCGTGACGCCGTAGGCCCAACGACTCGCCGGGTCGGCGTCCAGCGCCTTCTTCACGAAGTCCACGCCCGCCGGGCAGTCCCCGCCGTCCAGCGCTGCCGCCGCGGAGGCCGACCACAGGTCGGTGTCGGCGCCCTCGGCCTGGATGGTGTCGGCGAGGAGCGTACGCGCACGCCGGGTTTCCCCGGTGCGCCGCAGGTACTCGGCCTCACGGACCCCGACGCGGCGGATGAGCTCTTTGCGCGTGAGCAACGCAGCCGAGGTCGCGGTGGGGCGACGCAGCTTCTCGGCGGCGGCGCGCGCGTCGTCCCAACGGCCCATCGCCTCCAGCGCCAGGGCCTGCGTGATGACCGGCGCCTCCTCCGCGGGGTCGAGCTCGCCCGACTCCAGCGCGAAGGCGAGCGCGACCTCGGGCTGGTCGCGCTCCAGGTACAGGCTGGCGAGGCCGGAGAGAGTGTACTTCTCGGGATCGAGCTCGAGCGCTTCGCGGTAGGCCGCGAAGGCGTCGAGGTGAGCACCCGCGGTGTGTTCGCGCTGGGCGGTGGCCCGCCACGCACGCGCGAGGACCTTCGGGCGCTCGGCGTCGGCCACGGGGTCGGACCCTTCGCGGTAGGCGACGCCGATCCGCTCGCGGGCCTCTTCCGGGCGACCGAGCGCGATGAGCGCTCCCCCTTCGCCGAGGGAGGCCCACGCATCGTCAGGGTCCAAACGCAGCGTCTCGCGGTACCACCGCACCGCCTCTTCGTACTCCCCGAGGCCGGCGAGCGCGTCGCCGAGCCCGTGCAGGAAGTCGGGCTCCTCCGGGTACTCGCGGGCGAGCTCCTTCCACAGGATGACCGCCGTCTCGAGGTCGCCCTGCCGCGCGGCCGCGCGGGCGTCGCGCGCCCGAATCGCGTTCTGCACGACGCGGCGCAGCAGCAGCACCCGCTTGTCGGTGGAACGGCTCGCTTCGACCAGGGCGAGCGCCTCCTCGTGTCGCTCCATCTGGGCGAGGAGCCGCACACAGGACAGGAGCGCGTCGGGGTGGCGCGGCGAGCGGACGAGCACCTGGTGGTAAAGGTCGTACGCGCCGGGCAGCACCTGGGCCTGCCACAACAGGCCTCCGGCGCCCATCAGCTCGCCGATGTTCGGCGTGTCCAGGAGCAACGACACGAAGTACGGGTCGAGCGCGTCGTCGGGGAAGCCGAGGCGCTTGGTCTCCTCGGCCTGTACCGTCAACAGGTCCGCCGCGACCGCCATCCGCTCACGCCGGAACTTCGCCGTCGGGGCCGCTTCGGCCGCCTGCAGGTTCCGGCGCACCGCGAGCCCACTGGAGCCGGACGCCATCGCCGCGAGGTTGTAGAGGCCGATTGCGTCCTCGTCGAGCGTGTCGGCCGCGAGCACGGGCTCGAGGGCCGCGAGCGCCTCGTCGGGGCGCCGGGCGTCCAGGCGCGACTTGGCCCACTCACGCGCGACGAACGCGTCGTGCGGAGCCGAGCGCCACGCGGCCTCGAGCGCCTCGTCGAAGCCGCGCTTGTTCTTGGACTCCCAGGCAGCGCGGAACGCCACCAACGGGGCGAGGGCGGCGCCCCCGGGCTCGCCCGGGGCGTACAGCGCCGCCGCGTCGGAGTACCGCTGGCGCGCCGCGTAGACGCCCGCCAGCGCGTCGCGCACCGCGACCGACTCGGGATGGAGCCGCCGGTACTTCAGGAGCTCGGCGGTGGCCTCCGGCAGGCGACGCTCGAGCACGTAGAGGTCGGCGAGCGCGCGGCCCGCTTCGGGGTCCTTGGCCGCTTCGAGGTACGCACGCGCCCCCCCCACGTAGCCCGCGTCGCTCAGGAGCTTGGCTCGCGTTCGGGCGTCACCGTCGCGCAGCGCCGTGTCCGCACCGGGCACCCGCACGCCGACGTCGACGAGCACCTGGGCGCGCGCGACATCGCCCGCGGCGATGGCGGCGATGAGCTCCTGGGGGGCATCCTCGGGCGCGCCCGCCCGAGCAAACGCCCGCTGCGCCCTCGCCGGCTCGCCCGCGCGCAAGAGCGCCCGCCCGATGGCGCGCGCGTCGGCGGCGTCGGCCGCGCCGAGGAGCGTGTCGAGGTCGCGCAGGGCGCCGGAGCGCGTGCTGCGCTCCGCGAGACGGATCTCCGCGGCCCGGACCTCGATCCTGCGGCGGCCGTCGAACTCTCCGGTCGCCAACAGTGCGCCATAGACGCCGCTCCAGGCCGGACGCGCGTCGACCCGGCCCAGCAACTCCACCAACGACGCGCGCGCGCCGTCGGCGGCGGCGGGGTCGTCGAGCAGGCGGGTGAGCGCCTCCACGCCCACCTCGGAGTAGCCGGGGCGCACCACCAGGGTGCGGGCGAAGGTGAGGCGCCGCATGCCGTCCATCGGCGCTCCCGCCAGGGCCAGCACCTCGGGCGCCGGCGCCGCCGAAGCGGGCGCCGCGGCGAACAACCAGACGAGGATGGACATCATGCGGGCCTCTCCTTGCTCTGCCAGAGCGCGAGGCCGAACCAGATCCAGTTCTGCCCGTAGTAATCATTGGGGTCGCCCCACCCGTGCTCCGCGCGGAGCGGCACGATCCGCTCCTCCCACATCCGACGCGCCGCCGCGGGGCGCCGGATGGCCCAGGCGGGCACCAGCGCACCCTCCATTCCGGGGTACTCCCAGTCGACCGCCGCGCTGCCGTCGGGGTGGATGACCCCGGGCACCTTCACCGGGCGGGCCGGCCGCGAGAGCAGGTTCACGAACGCGCCGAGCAGCGCCCGCGCGCGCCGCTCGCGGTGCCACTTGACCTCGGCGGCGAGGGTCCAGCCGACGCGGAAGGCTTCGAACCCGAAGTCGGCGTGCGCCGCCTCGGGCGCGGGCACCACCTTCGCGGTGGTGGCGTCGAGGTAGCACCAGTCGACCGGAAGGCCGCTCGGCGAGCGGCAGTCCGCGAGGAGCCGGTAGCCGTCGTCCAAGAGGCGGGTCCACGGGCGGCCGGGGTCGGCGCGCGCGAAGTCGCGCCAGACAAACGGCATCAGGTACGAGGGGTTGATCCGCACCGGGTCCCCTCCCCGCGCCCAGGGTCCAGGCAACAAGACGAGGCGGTCGCCGACCTCCGCGACCTCCTGTTCCCATAGGGGTTCGAACAGGGCGCGCGCACGCGCGCGGTAGCCGGCGTCTTCCCACAGGTCTGCCGCGCCCAACAGCGCCCAGATGATGAGCTGATCGGCGTCGGAGGCGGGTTGTGCGTCGAGGACGCCCCACGCCCCTTCCGGGGACTGGCCCCACTTCCACGCCGGCAGGCGGTCGAGCTCGCCGGCTTGCAGGTTCCGCAACGTCCAGCCGAGGACGAGGTCGAACGTCGGGCGGTCGCCCACCCACAGCGCACGCACCAGCGCGTACGCCTGACCTTCCGAGGTGCTGATGGAGCCGTTCCGGTAGTCGATGACCCGACCGTCGGCGCTCACGTAGACCCGCCGGTATGCGGTCCACGTGTCACGCAGCTCCGCCGGGAGCGCCGCCTGCGCGAGCAGGCTGCTCCACAAGAGCGCGGTCGTGGCCGCGAGTGCCGGCACTTCGGCCCTAATCCCGGTTGCTGCGCGCCTGGGCGAAGACCCGGACGATCGCCGTCAGGAGGAAGACGCCGCCGATGACCATCGCGCCGAGCACCCACCAGTTCTTCTGGATCTCGCGCGTGGCCGCCGTGGCGACCGGCAGGGAGCCCCACCGCACCTTGGTCGCGACGTCCATGGTCCGCACCTCGCCCGACGGGGCGAGGATGGCCACGTTGCCCTCGAGCTTCTGCACCTTCCCGAGGTCGGTCACCAACTCCACGAGCGGGCTGAGCCCGTCGTCCCGGAGCGCGCGGAGCACGAGCACCGCCCGCTGGGCGTTGGAGGGGGAGAACGCCTCTTCGACCGTGCCGTAGGGGGTGCCCACCTGGGCGCCGAGCAGCACGTCCTTCCCATTGGCCAACAGACGGTCGGGACCGCCCGTGAGGGTGAGGCCGCCCGCGCCGGCGAGGTTGTCGAAGAGCGCGTTGGCCGTGAGGTCGACCAGGAGCACGAAGTGTTTGTCCTTGGCGTCGGCGAACGCGACGTCGACGGCGCGGGCCAACTTGAAGTCGGGGGTCGGCGCGTGGGTGAGCTTGCCGAAGCGCGACGCGAGCACGAGGCCCGCCGACGCCGCACGACCGTCCGGCGCGTCGGGCAGGACCACCACCGTGCCCCCGTCCGGCGTGAGGCTGGTCAAGGGCCAGAGGCCGTGGCGCAACAGCCCGAGCTCGGGCATCTCCGCGACGTGGTCCCGCGCGAGGCTGATCGTGGAGGTGGCGTGCACCGTGCCCCAGATCTGCTTGTCCGACACCCGCTCGCACTCGTCGAACTCGCGCGGGAACAGGTGGAACACCACGTCGACGTTGCTCGTGGGCAGCACGAGGTCCTGCGGGAGCGGCACCTCCACCGAGGCGGCCGCTTCGCCCTGGGGCTTCTCGAGCGGCACGCTGCGGAGCGTCAACCCGCCGAGGCGGACCTCCATCGTGGAGAGCCGGCTGTCGAGCTGCGCGGAGTACGCGTAGTCCACGCGGATGCTGCCGCCGCCGGGCTGCGCGAGGGCGTCACCTTCGAGCTTGAGCGGGATGCGGATGCTCGGCGCGTAGTAGCCGCGCACCGTCTGGCCCTGCATCCCGAGGTCGGCGAGGGTGAACTTCGTCGCCGGCGGCGCCGGGAGCGGGTTCTGGCGCGTGGGCGGCGGGTTGGCGGGCGCCAACGAGTTGACGACGGACACCGCGCCGGAGAGCACCTGGTACCGGTCCTGCCCGGCGAGCGCCTGCGCAGCCCGCTGGAGACCGACGGGCCCGCCGCCGGACACGACCAGCACCGGCAGGGTCGGGTCGGACGGGTTCGGCACCAACGCCACGAGGCCCTGGTCGTCGGCGAGGCTCGACACGCCGGCGAGGGCGAGCGCCTCGGGTACTTCGGCCGCAGTGCCCACGATCAGCGCGGGGGTCAGCGCCGCCGACGCGGCGGTGACGGGCTCGGCGGCTTCGACCTCGCGGTAGTCGGCGAGGCGCCCGAGCGCGAAGCCGAGGACGCCGATGGCCTCGACGGTTTCGCGCGACGGCCCGCCCTGGGTGACCAGCGTGACCGCGGTGGGCCCGTACCCCAGCTTGTCCACCAGCGGGTAAGGCCATTGGAGCAGCTCGGCGTCGACGACCTTCCGCGCGTACGGAAGCTCGATCCAGGTGCTGGACTGCACGCGCGTCCACAACGCCGCGTCGAACGGATCTTCGCAGTCGTCGGTGTAGTGCTGGACCACGTCGAACTGCAGGTGGTTGAAGTCGTCGAGGATGGACCGGGGCACCCGGACGTCGGCCTTGCCCTGGAGCACGTTGTCCGCGGACAGCGTGATGGTGCCGACCGGGTGGTCGTTCACGCTCACGGTGAGGTGGGATCGCTCCGCGATGAGCGCCGCGGAGTGTTCGAACTCGACGTGCACGATCGGGTCGGCCGTGAGGTCCCAGGCCTTCGGGCGGGTGAACGTGAGCCCGCGGGTGGCGTGGATGCCGTCGAGTCGGAGATCGTCCTCCATGTAGAACTCGTCGTTCAACGCCGCGTGGTAGACACCTTCGCGCGCGGGGAAGTCCGCCGCGACGGCGGCGGGGCTGGCCAGCGCGGCCAGAGACAGGGTGAGCAGCAGGGTCCTACGCATTGTTGAGCTCCTCGCCGGCCAGGATCAGGGCGGCATCGACGGCATCGAGTCGTTGGTTGAGCTCCGTCGGGCTGACACCCGACGAGAGCTGGAAGCGGATGGACGCGAGCTCGAGGACCGCGGAGTGCAACCGCACCTCCACGCCCGCGAGATTGGGGGCCCGGTCGGTCTCCCCGTAGATCTGCCAACCCTGCCGGCACCCCGACAGGCGGTCGTTCCAGTCGGGCGCCAACGGCGCGCCGCCCGAGAGTGTCGCGCGCATCTCGGTGGCCAGCTCGATGAGGTCGGCGCGCGCCCGCCGAAGCTCATCGTGGCGCTCGAGGCGGACCGACGTCGTCCACCCGCTGTGCTGCGACGGGACGGAGAACGGGCGCGTGACCGGCTCCCACCAGAAGAGCAGCACCAACGCGAGGAACGTGAGCACCATCGGCGCGGGGAGGGACGAGAGAAGCGACGGGAGCTCCTCTTCGCCTTCGACCGTTTCGTCGCTCCGGGCGCGGATGCCGGGCCACGGCGTGCGGCACACCCGGCAGATCGGCGCCGGCACGAGGTTCGTGGTCCGGCACAGCGGGCACTCCCACTCGGTGTTCATGCCTGGGCCTCGGACTCGTCATCACGGAGGCTGAGCACCAGGGCGCGCCACGGCGCGTAGGCGACGGTGAGGAGCGACTGGAACGGGTGCTGACTGAGCGGGCGGTGGGTCCACGAGTCGGGCTCGGAGAACATGAGCTCGACGACGCGCTCTCCCTGCTCGCGGCTCAGGGCCTTGAACTCGACCCGCACGTCGGCTTCACCGTCGGCGTCGAAGCGATGGACCACGTGCCCGCGCACCGCCCTGAGCTGGGAGAAGTTGCTCTCGACGTCGAGCTCCACGTCGATGACGCCGGCGGGCAGCGCCGGGACGCGCACCCGCACACCGCCTTCGCTCAGATCGACGGTCTCGCCCACCTGCACGCCGAGCTCGGGGTGCGTGGGCACGCTGAGTCGGGCGAGGTGTTCACGGCGTACGCGCCAGGTCTTGCGGCGTTGCGGACGTTCCAGCGCGACCATGACCGCCGCCGCGAGGATGACCACGTTGTAGATGTTCCAGAGCGCGGTGACCAGCAGGGTTCCCCGCTCTTCCTCGAACACGTCCCACCGCGACGGCGTCACCACGAGGCCCGCGATGCACAACCCCAGGACCACCAGGTTGGGCGCGGCGTGCGTGAGGTCGTAGGCCGCCCGGTCGAGCTGGCTGCCCTTCACCGTCACGTTGAACTTGCCCTTGCGCGGCGCAAAGAACGCCAGCGTCGTGACCAGCGCCGTGTACGGCGCCAACGAGGTCTCGTACACCTCGGCCCAGAACGCGTGACGGACGGAGCGCGCCACGGCGAGTCCACCGATGAGGCTCAAGAAGACGTGGGGCATCGCGTAGGCGATGACCTCCCACGGGTTGGCCCGCAGCGGGTGGATGCCGAAGAGCAGGAACAACGAGGGCGCCGTGAGGTAGACCAGGCGCGGGATCCCGAACTGGAAGTGCTGGATGGCGTTGAGATAGTTCAGCCGCTGCGCCCACGTGAGGCCCGACTTGAAGAGCGGGTTGTCCAACCGCAAGATCTGCGTCATCCCGCGGGCCCAGCGCATGCGCTGGGCGACATGGAACGCGTACCGCTCGGTCGCCAGGCCCGCGGCCTGCGGGATGTCGAGGTAGGCCGAACGCCAACCCTCGGCGTGCAGGCGAAGGGCAGTGTGGGCGTCCTCGGTGACCGTCTCGGTGGCGAGGCCCCCCACGCTCTCGATCGCGGTGCGCCGGAGCACCGCACAACTGCCGCAGAAGAAGGCGCTGTTCCAGAAGTCGTTGCCGATCTGGACCGCGTGGTAGAACATCTCCTGCTCGGGCGGGACGACGTCCTCGAGCCACAGGTTCCGCTCGAACGGGTCGGGGTTGTAGAAGTGGTGGGGCGTCTGCACCAGGCCGCAGCGTGCGTCGGCCAGGAAGAAGCCCATCGTCAGGCGCAAGAAGCTGCGCCCCGGCACGTGATCGCAGTCTAAGATGGCGATGTACTCGCCGTCGGGGAGCTTGAGGGCGGCGGTG
>SXOM01000559.1 GCA_005776735.1 Pseudomonadota bacterium | reverse complement strand
TGTGGCCGTACCACCACTGGACCAGGGCATCGGTGATGCCGGGGAAGATGGAGTACGCCTTGAACGCCGACACCGGGATCGCCAGGCTGTTGGTCACGTGCAGGAGCGTGATCGTGATGATCATGCTCATGTAGAACCAGATGCTCACGTAGAGGTGGGCCACCTTGCGGACCGCGATGGTGCCGAAGAAGTTGATGGCGAACACCACCCACACGACCGCGATGAGCAGGTCGATGGGCCAGATGAGCTCCGCGTACTCCTTGCCGGCGGTGAGGCCGGCCGGGAGCGTCACCGCCGCGAGGACGATGATGAACTGCCAGCCCCAGAAGTGGATGGCGGACAGCGTGTCGTTGAACATGCGCACCTTCAACAGGCGCTGCATGGACCAGTAGATGCCGGCGAAAAGCGCGTTGCCAGCGAACGCGAAGATGACGGCGTTGGTATGGAGCGGCCGGAGGCGACCGAAGGTCGTCCACGGCAGGCCCAGGTTGGCGGGCCACCAGGCGAGTTGGAGGGCGATGATGACGCCCACCAGCATGCCGACGGCGGCCCAGAGCACGGTGACGCCAGCGAACTTTCGGACGATCGCGTCATCGTAGTTGGGAGATTCTGATTTCATCGGTGCAGCCTCCTGCGGGGGGACCGGGGCCTTTGCAATTGTCGTGCCGATGCGAGGCGGGCTTTTGAACCGCTTTGGTGCAACAACCGGGGGGTCGGACACACGCCCGATGTGCATAAACCCACACTTGTCCGGTTCGCGCGCGTGTGCGAGAAGGGGCCATGACTCCGCTCGAAGAGATGAAGGCGTGGGTCCTCTTCGACGAGGAGGACGTGCGGCGGCTCCGCGAATTGTGGCCGTTGGTCGAGCCTCGTCTGGACGAGCTCACCCGCCGCTTCTACGACCGCGCGCTCCGCTTCCCCGGGGCGGCGCGGGTGTTCCGCGACGCCGCCCAGATCGAGCGCCTGCGGGTCACGCTGCGCCAGTGGGCGTCCGAGCTGCTCCTCGGCCCCCATGACCAGGCGTACTTCCACCGGCGCGAGCGCATCGGGAAGGTGCACGTCGAGGTGGGGCTCGAGGCCCGGTACATGTTCACTGCGATGAACGTGATCCGCGACCAGCTCTGCGAGTTCGCGCACGCGTTGCCGGAGGGTTCGGCGGAGACCTGCCGCGCCATCGGCAAGGTGTGCGACATCGACATCGCCATCATGACCGGCACCTACGTCGAGCGCCGTGAAGCGCGCGAGCTGCGTTCGCTCCAGGAGCTCATCGTCAGCCAGATGCCCGTGACCGTGCTCATCGTCGACGGCGAAGGCCGCGTGGCGGCCGCCACCCGCCCTTCCAGCCGCCTCTTCGGCGAGGTCGAGATGCTCGGTCTCCCGTGGGGCCGTGCGCTCCCCGACCCGCTGGTCCGCGAGGGGGACCTCGTCGCCCGTATGGAGCGGGCGCTGCGCACCGGCCACGAGATCACCATCCCGCGGGTCGACGGTTGGATCGAAGGTCGCGAGCGGAACTTCCGCGTCTCCATCGTACCGCTCGACCACCCGCAGGCGCGCGCCCTGGTGCACGTCGAGGAGCTGACCGAGGCGATCGCGAACGAAGCGCGCCTCGTGCGCGCCGAGTCGCTCGCCCACCTCGGCGCGCTCTCGGCGGCGGTCGCCCACGAGCTGCGCAACCCCCTCGCGGGGATCTCCGGCGCCATCCAGGTGATCAGCCGGTCGATGCCCGCCGACGACAAGCGGAAACCCATCATGGAGAAGGTGGAGCAGCAGGTGCGCCGCCTGGACGACCTGGTCACCGACCTGTTGGACTTCGCGCGCCCGGTGGCCCCCAAAGCCGTCCACGTCGACCTCGCCGAGGTGGTCCGCGCGGTCGCCGACATGGTGATGCGCGAGCACCCCGGCCTGCGCCTGGAGGTCGGCGGGGCCGGCGCGGCCACGGCCGACCCCAACATGCTCCAGCAGATCCTCCTCAACCTCGTGCTCAACGCCGCGCAGGCCACCGGGGGGGTCGGGAGGGTCGCGGTCACCGTCGAGCCCGGCGCGGTCGAGGTCAACGACGACGGCACGGGCATCGCCCAGGAGAACGTCGAGAAGATCTTCCAGCCGTTCTTCACCACCCGCTCCCGCGGCACCGGCCTCGGGTTGGCCATCTGCCGGAAGCTGAGCGGCGCGATGAACGGCGACCTCGCGCTCAAGCGCGGCCGGCTCCCCGGCGCGTGTTTCCGCGTCGAGGTCCCCACCGCTACTTGAGGCCGAACTTCTCCATCCGGTAGCGCAGGGCGTAGCGGCTGATGCCCAGGAGGCGGGCCGCCGCCGACTGGTTGCCCCCCACGCGCGCCAGCGCCTGCTCGGTGAGCCCCCGATCGACCTGCTCGAGGTCCACCCCTTCGTCGGGCAGCACGAACGGGCAGCCCTTGCTGACCCCGCGCGGCTGCTCGGCCCGCAGCTCGCCCGGGAGGTCGGCGAGGTCGATGACGTCGTGCGGCAACAGGATGATCGTGCGCTCGATCACGTTGCGCAGCTCGCGCACGTTGCCCGGCCACCGCCACCCCTGGAGGCGCTCCATCGCGCGGCCGCTGACCCCGCGCACGTTGCGGGTGAACGAGCGGTTGAACTTCTCGATGAAGAACTGCACCAACGCCGGGACGTCTTCGCGACGTTCACGAAGGGCGGGCACCTCGATGGGGACCACGTGCAAGCGGAAGAACAGGTCCTCGCGGAACCGACCCGCCTGGACCTCGCCACGGAGGTCGCGGTTGGTCGCCGCCACGATGGCCGCGTCGAGCGGGATGTCGGCCACGCCGCCGACCCGCCGGAACTTCCGGTTCTCGAGCGCCCGGAGGAGCTTGGCCTGCATCCCGAGGGGTAGCTCCCCGATCTCGTCGAGGAACAGGATGCCACCGGCCGCCGCTTCGAAGAGGCCTCGCTTGGTGGCCTTGGCGTCGGTGAACGCCCCGCGTTCGTGGCCGAAGAGCTCGCTCTCCATGAGCGTCTCGGGGAGCGCGGTGCAGTCGATCTCCATGAACGGCCGGCTGCGACGCGGGCCCCGGCTGTGGATCGCGCGGGCCACGAGGTCCTTGCCGGTGCCGCTCTCGCCGGAGAGGAGCACCGTGGGCGCGTCGATGTGCTCGAGGCGCCGCAACGTGTCGAAGAGGCGCCGCATGGCGGGGCTGTCGCCGACGATCTCGCCGTAGCCGGTGGGCTGGCGCGAACGGAGGTAGTGGACCTCGCGCCGGAGCCGCTGCGCGTCGAGCACCCGCTCCGCCTCCATCGACGCTTCACGCAGGTCGAACGGCTTCTGCAGGTAGCCGTTGGCGCCCAGGCGCGTCGCCTCGATCGCACTTTCGACCCCGCCGTGCGCGGTGATGACGATGACCGGCAGGTCGGCGTCGTCCTCCCGGAGGGTGCGCAGGACCGACATGCCGTCGAGCTCGGGCATCTTGAGGTCGAGGAACACCAGCGCCGGCGCGGCCGTGCGGATCTTCTCCAGGCAGTCTTTGCCGTTGACCGCTTCGATGACGGAGTAGCCGTCCGTGCGGAGCTGTTCGCAGAGCGACCAGCGGATCAGCTCCTCGTCGTCACAAACCAGGATCGTCTCGGACATGCACGCTCCGCGCCCTCCCTAGCACGCAGCGTGCCATCGCACCCACCCGCCCGGCACGCCGCTTGCTGAGGAACGCCCTGTGCCGGTTCCGCTCGCCAATCAGATCGATGAGGTCGTCCGCTCCGTGGTCGGTCTGGTCACCTCGCGCCCGGGCCGGCTGGTCGTGCTGACGGTGGCCGGCCCCACCGAGGCGCTCCCGCGCCTTCGGGAGCGCCTCGCCCGCTTCGGAATCGCCGACGTCGAGCTGCAGGTGCGCGAGAGCCTCGGGCCGGTGCGCGTCCTGTCGTTGGAGTTCGAACGATGACCGACCTGGTGCCGGCCGCGCTGTTGGCCGGCCTCACCGGGGGGGTCCACTGCATCGGCATGTGCGGGCCGTTCGCGTCGGCAGGCGGGACCACGTGGCACCTCGGGCGCTTGTCGTCCTACCTGGTCTTCGGGGCCCTGGTCGGCCTCGGCGGACGGGCCCTGCCGAGCACCGGGTGGGCGCTGGTCGCGGCCGCCCTGTTGCTCACCTGGTCGTCGTTGCGCTTCGGCGGCTTCCTGCACGGCGGCGAAGCCGCGGGCACCTGGCTCACGACGCTCGCGCGCCACACCCGCACGCTTCCGCCGTGGGCCGCGGCCTACGCCCTGGGGCTGCTCACCGCGCTCCTCCCGTGCGGCCTCTTCTGGAGCGCGTTGGGCCTCGCCACGGCGTCGGGCGGCGCGGCCGAAGGTGCGCTGGTGCTCGGCGCCTTCGCGCTCGGGACGCTCCCGGCGTTGTTCGCGGCCGGGGCGCTGCTCCGCCGCCTCGCGACCCGCGCACGCAAGGTCGTGGCGTTGGTCGTGCTCGTCGCCGGGCTGTGCGCGATCGCCCAGCGTGCGGGTGCTCTCCCGCCTTCCGCATGGGCTATTGTAGCGTCGAGCGCAACCATCGAGGCCGCCCCATGAGCTTTCAGCGAATCCTGGTCCCCGTCGATTTCTCCGCCACGTCCATCGAAGCGTTGCGCCTCGCCGCGTCCCTGGCCCGGGGCGGCGCGCACCTCGACCTGCTCAACGTCGGGGTCTTGCCCGACCCGTCGTTGGCGGGCCCGGTCCCGTCGAGCAGCGTCTTGCTCGAGATCGCCGCTCGCATGGCCGAGAGTCGCGGTTCGGAGCTCGAGGCGCTCCGCCGGCGTGAGGTCCCCGCCGAGGTGGGCTCCGCCACGCACCTCCGGGAGGGCAACCCCGCCGAAGAGATCGTCGCGGCGGCGCAGGAGCTCGGGTCCGACCTCATCGTGCTCGGCACCCACGGCCGGCAGGGGCTGGAGGCCCTGGTGCTCGGCAGCGTCGCCGAGCGGGTGACCCAGCGGAGCCCGATCCCCGTGCTCGTCACCCGCGCGGGCCCCGCCGCGTCGTAGATTTTCGCACATCCATGTGCGCTTTCACACGCGGCAAAACGTCGCGATGAGCGCCTCGTGTTCGGGGTGCGCCGCAGCGAGCGCGCGGGCGTCGGCGACCCGGAAGTCGGCGAAGTCGAACCCCGGCGCGACCACGCAGCACACGTGCGCCCCCACCGCGCCGACCGGGCGCGCCGCCTGCCACACCCCGGCGGGGACCACGCACGACGCGACCTCTCCGCCGGCGAAGTCCGGCCCCAGGCGCACCCGCGCGTGGTGCCCGGCGTCGTCGAGCTGGTGCAGCTCGAGCGGGTCGCCGGCGTGCCACACCCAGCACTCGTCGGAGCGCACCACGTGCCAGGTGGAGTGCGCACCGGGCGGCAGCACGAAGTCGATCGTGGTCATCAGGCTGCGGCTGCCTCGCGGCAGCGGCAGCGTGGCCGCGGACCGGTAGACCTCGCGGTACCAGCCGCCCTCGGGGTGCGCGCGCAGGCCCAGCGCCGCGACGCGCCCGCGGACGAACTCCGACTCAGTAGGGGTAGACACTGGCGTCGGCGTCGTCGGTGTCGCCGCAGTCCACCGTCCACCCGTCGCCGTCGGCGTCGGCGGAGCCGTTGGGCACACACCAGAAGGCGTACTGGTCGTCCAGGTCGTTGTCGGCCGACGCGAAGATCTCGTACTGCTGGTCCTCGACACCATTGCCGAGGCCCGGCGCACCGTAGGGCAGGTTCGCCATCTCGAGGGTGACGTCGATCTCGGTGCTCGTGGCGCCGCCGCCGCACGAGAAGCCGACGAGGCCGTCGGTGAGCGACATCGTCTCCCAGTACGCGAACGCCAGGCCGCCGTCGAGCAGCACCAACGCGAAGGTGTTGCTCCCGCCGTACGAGTACTCCTGGATGGTGTCGTAGTAGAAGCCCACCGCCACTGCGTCGTGCTGCACCCAGTTGATGTCGCCGGAGTAGGCGTACAGGTCGTCCCACAGCGCGGCGATGGCGGTGTAGCTGCCGAAGCTGCTCGCCGACTCGGTGTAGCTGGTGGTGGACGACCCGAAGAAGATCATGCCGTTGGTGGACGCGGTGACCGAGCTGTAGCTGGTCCCGCACATGTTGAAGGTGTACCCGCGCCGGAAGCTGACCGCGTAGGTGCTGTCGTCGCCGGTGCCGACCGCGGTGGTGGCGTCGGTGTCGGCGGTGTCGGCGTCGCCGTCGCAGTCGTTGTCGATCCCGTCGCTGGGGTCTTCCCAGTGGTAGGGGAACACGCTCCCGTCGGCGTCGTCGCAGTCGTCGCCGCCGTAGCTGTCGCTGTCCCACCCGTCGAGGTCGGCGTCGTAGTCGGAGTAGCCGTCGCAGTCGCCGTCGATGCCGTCGTAGTAGGTCTCGGCGCCGCCCGGGTAGGCCGAAGCGTCGGTGTCGTCGCAGTCGGAGCCGCCGTAGCTGAGGACCTCGTACCCGTCGCCATCCTGGTCGTAGTCGTTGGCCCCGTCGCAGTCCTGATCGTCGCCGTCGTACCAGATCTCGGCGGCGGCCGGGTTCATGGTGGCGTCGTAGTCGTCGCAGTCGTCGCCGCCGTAGCTGTCGCTGTCGTACCCGTCGCCGTCGAAGTCGTAGTCGCTGCCGCCGTCGCAGTCGCTGTCGACGCCGTCGTAGGCGATGTCGAACGCCGCGGGGTTGATGCCGATGGCGGTGTCGTCGCAGTCGGTGCCGCCGTAGGCATCGGCGGTGTAGCCGTCGCCGTCCTGGTCGTAGTCGTTGGCCCCGTCGCAGTCGGTGTCCACCCCGTCGTACCAGGTGTCGGTGGCGCCGGGATGCACGGTCGCGTCGACGTCCAGGCAGTCGCTCCCGCCGTAGCTGTCGGCGATGTAGCCGTCGCTGTCCCGGTCGTAGTCGTTGGCCCCGTCGCAGTTGGTGTCCACGCCGTCGTACCAGGAGTCGACCTCGCCGGGGTTGACCGTCGCGTCGAGGTCGTTGCAGTCCTCGCCGCCGTAGATGTCGGCGGTGTACCCGTCGCCGTCGGCGTCGAAGTCGTCGTTGCCGACGCAGTCGGAGTCGATCCCGTCGTACGCGGTGTCCGACGCGCCCGGGTAGGTCGTCGGCTCGGCGTCGTCGCAGTCGTCGCCCCCGTACACGTCGGCGTCGTGCAGGTCACCGTCGGCGTCGTAGTCGCTCGCGTCGTCGCAGTTGGTGTCGACGCCGTCGTACCAGGCGTCGGTCGCCGCGGGGTTGATGCCGGCGTCGGTGTCGTCGCAGTCGGCCCCGCCGTGGCTCTCCAGGGTGTAGCTGTCCTTGTCCTGGTCCCAGTCGTCGTCGCCGGCGCAGTCCTGGTCGACGTCGTCGTACCAGATCTCGGTGGCGTCGGGGTTCACCGTGGCGTCGGCGTCGTCGCAGTCGGTGCCCCCCACGCCGTCGCTGTCGAACCCGTCGCCGTCGACGTCGGTCCAGTCGGCGCCGGTGCAGTCCTCGTCGATGCCGTTGTAGGCGATCTCCGCGCCCGCGGGGTTGATGGTTGCGTCGAGGTCGTCGCAGTCGAGCCCGCCGTAGCTGGTGCCGTCGTAGCCGTCGTAGTCCTGGTCGTAGTCCGACAAGGTGTCGCAGTCGTCGTCGACGCCGTTGTACCAGGTCTCGGTGGCGTCGGGGTTGACCGCCGCGTCGCCGTCGTCGCAGTCGTCGCCGCCGTACAGGTCGGACACGAACCCGTCGACGTCGGCGTCGTAGTCGTCGTCGCCCGCGCAGTCGCTGTCGACCCCGTCGTACCAGGCGTCGGCGGCGCCCGCGTAGGTCGTGACCTCCAGGTCGTCGCAGTCGGTGCCGCCCCAGTCGACGCTGTCGAACCCGTCGCCGTCCTGGTCGTAGTCGGAGCCGCCGTCGCAGTCCTGGTCGACCCCGTCGTACCAGGACTCCGTCGCCACCGGGGAGATCGTGGCATCGCCGTCGTTGCAGTCGCCGTCGGTCTCGGCGTACCCGTCGCCGTCGTCGTCGACGTAGGGGGCGCCTTCGTCGGTCACGCCGTCGCAGTCGTTGTCCTTGCCGTCGACCCGCTCCTCGGCGTCCGGGTAGACCGTGTCGTCGCCGTCGTCGCAGTCGTCGTTGCAGGTGGTGAACCCGTCGCTGTCGGCGTCGGTGCACTCGTTCATGAAGATGGTGGCGCCGCACATGTCGGTGAGGCCACGCTCGTCGGTGACCATCATCGTGAGCGTGTGGTACCCGGGCGACAACGTGGTGAGCGACGTGCTGATCGTACCGGAGGTGTCGGGGTTACCCGCCCACAGCTCGCCGTCCAGGTCGCTGGTGAGCACCGCGACGAGCTCCTGCGCGTCCTGATCGGCGTCTTCGGCGTGGGCCGCGAAGGCGACCACCGTGTTGGCTTCGAACGCCGCGCCGTCGCTCGGCGAGATGATGTCGCACACGGGCGCGCTGTTTTCGGTCCGCAAGAGCGTGACGTTGTCGGTGGCGGCCTGCGACGCGATGTCGGTGACGGTGACGACCACGTTCTGGTCGGCGTCGCTCAGCAGCACCTCGAAGCTGAAGTTGCCGCCGTCGCACGCCACCGGGTCGCCCTCGGACACCCAGATGTCCCCGTCCACGCTGCTCTGCGCGGTGAGCTGCAAGGCGGCGTCCTGCGAGTTGTCGGCCACGGCCAAGCAGAACTGCACCGGCTCGAGCGGATCGAACGTCGAACCCTCCAGCGGGCTCACGATCGAGATGGTGGGCGGGTCGTCGGCCACCTTGACCGTCGTGTCGCCACCCGGACAGCCGGTCGCAAGGAGAAGGAGCAAGGACGGAGCGACGAGCTTGGTCATGGGGGCCTCGGGCGGGGCGGGTCGGGGCCCACCTTACCCGATCAATTCGATGAGGGCGACGCGCCGGGACCGTGCCGGAAGCGCAACGAGGCCGGTGCGCGTCGCGCGTCGGGTCGACGTCGCCCCCGCGCGCGGCACGCGCCCGCCTCGGCCCGGTGAGCGGCCGGTCGCGGCGTGCCGCCCAGCCCCCTCGGTCAAGCTCAATACTTGAACTGTCCGACGACGCCGTTGAGCTGCTCGGACAACGCGGCGAGGCTGGTCGCGGCCCGGCGCGCTTCTTCGCTCGCGGCGTTGGTGGCACGCGCCCCTTCGGTGACCTCGCTCACGAGGCTCGCGATGCGGCTGGTGCCGGCGGCCGCGTCGGTCACGCGGCGCACGACCTCCTGGCCCGCGGCCCCCTGCTCGGTGATCGCGCGGGTGATGTTGGCCTGGGTGCGGTGGATGTTCTCCACCGTCTCGGCGATCTCGCGGATCGCGCGCACCGCGATGTCGGTGTCGGCCTGGATGTTCGCCACGATCGCGCCGATCTCGTCGGTGGCGCGCGACGTCTCCTTGGCGAGCTCCTTCACCTCGTTGGCCACCACCGCAAACCCCTTCCCCGCTGCGCCGGCCCGCGCCGC
>SXOM01000074.1 GCA_005776735.1 Pseudomonadota bacterium | reverse complement strand
GGCGGGGGCGCGGGCGAGGCTGTGGGCGCGCGCCGCGCCGTCGCGGCGCCACCCCGCCCCGGTCCGGCGAGCGGACGGGCCTATGGCGCCGCCCACCCGCCTTGGGTTCCGGGCTAGTCCTTGTCCTTCCCCTTGCCCTTGCCCTTGCCCTTGCCACCCCCACCGCCGCCGCCCTGCTTTTCCAGGCGCTTGTAGATGCCGGAGACGTCGGGCACGAGCACCACCTCGATGCGACGGTTGAGGGCCTGGCCGCCGTCGTTGGCGTTGCTCTGGCTCGGGCGGGTGTCGGAGTAGGTGGCCGCGCTGAGGTGGTTGCGCGGGAAGCCGGCGGCGATCATCGCCTCGGTGACCGTGATGCCGCGGGCGGCGCCCAGGTACCAGTTGTTCGGGAACTGGGCGGTGTTGATGGGGTCGGAGTCGGTGTGACCCTCGACCTGGAAGTCGCGGTCGGGCGAGCGGCGACCGAGCGCCCGCGCGAGCTGCTGGACGGTGTCCTTGCCGTCGGCGCTGAGCTCGGCGCTGCCCTTGGCGAAGAGCACGTCGCTGCGGAGCGCGAGGGTGACGCGGCCTTCGTTGACCTCGATGATGAGGAGGCCCTTGTCGACCAGGGGCTTGAGGTCCTCGCGGAGCTCGCGCACCGTCTCCCGCTCCTTGTCGACGATGGCGTCGAGGCGGGCGACGCGCGCAGTGAGCCGCGCGTTCTCCTCCTGAAGGGACTGAAGTTCTTCCTGGGACGCACATCCGATCAAGAACGCGACGATGCTGAGCATGAGACCTCCGCCCGCCGCATATCCCGGCGCTCACCCCAGGCCGAGCCAGTGCCCTCCGTGCCACACGATCCAGCTCGCGCCCCACGCCAGCGTGGTCATGTACACGAACAAGAACGCCGGCCAACGCCAGCTCCGCGACTCCCGGCGCACCACCGCGAGCGTGCTGAGGCACTGGGCCGACAAGGCGAAGAAGACCATGAGCGAGACGCCGGCCAGCGGCGTCCACAAGGGGGTGCCGTCGGCCCGGCGTTCGCCCTGCATCTTCTCGCGTAGACCCAGCGACGACTCGTCGGCGCCGTCGCCGATGCCGTAGATGACGCCCATGGTCGACACGAAGACCTCGCGGGCCGCGAACGCGCCGACCAGGCCGACCCCGATCTTCCAGTCGTAGCCGAGCGGCTGCACCAACGGCTCGAGCGCCTGGCCGAGCCGCCCGCCGTAGCTGCCCTCGAGCTGCGCCGCCGAGACGCTGGCCGCGTCGGTCGGAGCGCCGGGCAGCGGTTGGTGGCGGGGGAAGTACAGAAGCGCCCACAGGATCACGGTGGCGGCGAGGATGGTGGTGCCCGCTTCGGTCAAGAACGAGCGCGCCCGCAACCACACCTGGCGCAAAAGCCCCGACCACCGCGGCAGGCGGTACGGCGGAAGCTCCAACAAGAGCGGCACCTTGGGCCCCCGCAACACGGTCCGGCCGAGCACACCGGCGGCCAAGAGCGCCATGCCGGTGGAGAAGATGTACATGCCCACCATCACCACCGCGCGCGTGGGCAGGCCGAAGGTGTGCGCCCCCTCGGCAAAGACGGTCGCGACGACGAGCGTGTACACCGGGAGCCGCGCCGAGCACGACATCAGCGGCACCACCATCATCGTGAGCAGCCGGTCGCGTTGGCGCTCGAGCGTGCGCGTGGCCATGATGGCCGGCACCGCGCACGCATAGCCCGACAACATCGGTACGAACGCGCGCCCGTGCAGGCCGACCGCCTTCATCGCCCGGTCGACCAGGAACGCGACGCGGGCCATGTACCCGCAGTCCTCCAAGAACCCGATGAACAGGAACAGGAGCAGGATCTGCGGCAAGAAGACGATGACGCTCCCCACCCCAGCCACCACGCCGTCGACGAGCAGGTCGGTGACCACACCGGCGGGCAGGACCGCCGAGAGCGCACCCCCGAGGGCCTCGAAACCCGCCTCGATGAGGCCGACCACCGGCTCGGACCACGAAAACAGCGCCGTGAACATCGTCTGCATCACGACGAGGAAGAGCAGGGTGCCGACGTAGGGATTCAGCACCACACGGTCGACCCGTTCGCTCAGCGGCCGCCCCACCTGGGTCGGGGGGCCGACTCCGAAGTCCTGTGCTTCGACGAAGGCATAGCGGGCCTGGACGATCTCGAGGTCGGGGTCGCGCCCGCTGCGGGCGGCATCGGCCCGGATCGCGGCGACCTCGCGGCGCACCCCCTCGGGGACGTCGAGCAGCTCGTCGGACTCGTCGACGGACAACAAGGACCAGAGCGCCAGGGCCCGCGCTTCGCCGGCGGTGGCCGCGGTGGTCCACGGGAGGAGCCGGGCGATGTCGGCCTCGACGCCCGGGGGGTAGCGCAGGTCGATGTGCGAGCGCGGCGGCGCTTCGACCGCGGCGCGCACGACGCGGCCGAGCTCCTCGATGCCCTCGCCCGTCTGCGCGCTGACCAGGACGGCCGGCACACCGAAGACGGACGCGACGCGCGCGGGATCGGGAGCCACTCCGCCCGCGCGCGCCACGTCCGCAAGGTTGAGCACGATGACGAAGGGCAGCTCGGCCTCGGCGAGCTGCACTGCCAGGTAGAGGTTGCGGCCGAGCTGGGTGCTGTCCACGACCAGGAGCACGAGCTCCGGGCGCGGGGCGCCGTCCAGGCCGAAGATCGCCCGGACCGCGACCTGCTCTTCGCCCGAACGAGCCGCCAGGGAGTAGGTGCCGGGGATGTCGACCATGTGGACGTCGAGGCCGGGGAGGCGCCACGTGGCCTCCTCCCGCTCGACCGTCACGCCCGCGTAATTGCCGACTCGGGCGTTCGCCCCGGTCAACCGGTTGAACAGGCTGGTCTTGCCGGTGTTGGGGTTGCCCGCGACCGCGACCCGCACCTGCGCCATCACTTCGCCGCGAGGAGGGCCGGGGTCGGATCGACCTCGATCAGCGCGGCCTCGGCCCGCCGCAGCGAGAAGCGGCACCCGCGGACCTCGACGTCCAGCGGATCGCCGAGGGGGGCGGCCGCGAGCAGGCGCACGGGCGTGCCGGGGAGGAACCCGAGCTCGAAGAGGCGACGCCGGAACGAACGATCACCGCGCACCGCGGCGATGGGAGCCGCAGAGCCGTAGGAGAGCGTGCCGAGCGTGCTGGACATGCCGACATCATAATGATGTTGAGAACGACCGTCAATATCACAATTGGGGAGGGGCGGCGCGCCGCGACCGGCCGCGTC
>SXOM01000558.1 GCA_005776735.1 Pseudomonadota bacterium | reverse complement strand
GGCGCACCTGCTGCCATCGGGACGGTCGCGCGGCGCCGCCCGACGGCACGCCGATTGCTCGATCCCGCGGCATCCCCTCCCCGGAGCCCCCATGCGCGACATCCTGATCCTGACCTTCGCCCTCACGGCCTGCGACACCGCCGACACCGGCGACACCGCCGACACCGCCGACACCGGCGACACCGGCGACACCGGCGAAACCGGCGAGGCCTGCGGCACCCCGATGACCGGGGGCCTGGTGCGCGAACAGAAGCCGGTCACCTTCACCGACGCCGACGACACCTGCGACATGCGGTGGGACGACTTCGATCGGGGCGCGTGGCCCGAGGGTGCGGCGTGCAGTTGGGGGTATGTGTGGCTGCGGAGCGACACGCAGACGCTGGCGTTGTCGCTGGACCTGCCCGAAGCCGACCAGACCGGAGGGGCCGACGTGCACTACACGCTGCCGGTCGGCGGCGAGGCGGCGCTGGAGCTCGTCGACCTCGGCGAGGGGTCGGAGCAGGCCGACTACTGGTCGTGCTCGGACTACTACGAGTCGGTCGAGGGCAAGGTCTGGACCGGGGTGGGCGGTCGCGTGACGGTGCAGGCGCGGTATGTCTGCGAGGCCGTCGACGAGTACTGCTCGGGCGCCGACCAGGAGTTTCACGCGGTGGTCCGCCTCGAGGGGGTCGGGCTGGAGCACGGCGACGAGTGCCGTGAGCTCGACGACGTCGAGCTGCGGGTGGTGCTCGGCTACACCGAGTGCGGGGGGTAGCGCGCGGGGGTACGGGGAGCGGATGTGGCTCCTCTTCTTCGCAGCGGCGTGCGAACCCGCCGGTCAGACGCGACAGTCGGCGCCGGGCGACACCGCCCCGCCCGCGGTGCCCGTCGACGCCGACCACGACGGCGTGGCGGCCGAGGAGGACTGCGACGACACCGATGGCAACGTGTTCCCCGGCGCGCCGGAGGTCTGCGATGGCGTGGACCAGGACTGCGACGGGGCCGCGGACGAGGGTGTGCCCAACGACGGCTCGGGGTGCGCCGATCCCGGCTGGCCCGTGCTCCCGGACGTCGTCGGGACGATCCAGGTCACGCTGGCGACCGCCGACGTCGACAACGCCCAGACCGACGACCCCGTCGGCGTGTGCCTGGGCGAGTGGTGCGCGGAGCTGGACCTGCAGGAGTGGGACGACCGCGAACGCGGCAAGCTCGACGTCCACACCTTCGAAGACGTGGGCGTGTCCCGCGCCGACCTCGACGGCTTCCGCGTCTACGTCGGGTCGGGGACCGACCGCTGGCAGCCCGCCGGCTTCGCCGTCACCTTCGACGGCGAGGGCGTCTACAGCCGCCTCCCCGAGGCGCTGTTCCTGGGCACCGAAGGGGGGGACGAGGTCGAGGAGTGGACCGACGACCTGGGCGTGCACGACGACACGATCTGGCCCGACGTGCTCACGCACGGACCGATGAACGGCGCGGTCTTCGCGGAGGGGGCGCGGGTGTGGTTCCGCACCGACCGGACGCGCCGGGTCGAGCTGCGCGTCGCGGCCACCGCCGACGCCCTGGCCACCGCGCCGGCGGTGGCGGTCCGCTACCCCGGGCCGCACGCCGACTTCACCGAGGTGGTGGAGGTGTACGGCCTCGGCGACCACCAGGAGTGGGCGTACTCGCTGGTCGTCGACGGCGTCGCGCACGGCCCGTACACCCTGGTCTCCGGTCCGGCGGACGGTGCGCCGGGCGTTCGCCGCGTCGCGTTCGGCTCGTGCACCAAGGACGACGCGCAGCCGCTGTTTGCGGCGATCCGCGACGCTGAGCCCGACGTCTTCCTCTTCGTCGGCGACAACCACTACGCCAACAGCGACGACCTCGGCGGGCTGCGGCAGTGGTACCGCTGGGCGCACGAGCGGGACGAGCGCGCCGAGCTGCTCCGGGAAGCGGCGATCTACGCGACCTGGGACGACCACGACTACGTGGGCAACGACACCGACGGCAGCGCACCCGGCAAGGAGGACGCGCTGCGGGCGTTCGGGGACTACTGGGCCAACGGCGCGCTCGGCCTCGCCGACGCGCCGGGCGTGTACACCGCGCACACCTTCGGGGACCTCGGCATCTGGCTGCTCGACGACCGCTACTGGCGCGGCACGGACGACTCGATCACCGGGGCAGCACAGGAGGCGTGGCTGCTCGATTCGATCACCACGTCCACCGCCACGTTCAAGCTGGTGGTGAGTGGGAGTCAGTTCAACCTCGACGGGACCGCCGATTCGTGGCGCGAGTTCCCCGAGGCCCAGGCCCGGGTCGTCGAGGCGCTGGCCGCCGTCGGCGGGGTGGTTTTCCTGAGCGGCGACATCCACACCAGCGAGCTGGTGCCGGTGCCCGGCGGGGCGTACGCGATCCCCGAGTTCACCAGCTCACCGCTGGCCTACAACGGCGTCGGGAAGGTGATCTACCTCGACGTCGACACCACGGTCGCGGACCCGACGCTCGTGGCGCGGATCGTGGACCTCGCCGGCGACGAGCTGGACCGCTGGGAGCTGCTCCGCAGCGAGCTGGAGTAGCCGTCGCGGCCGGCGGCGCCTACCGCTTGAACTCGAACGCGATGTCGAACTGCACGCGCAGCGGCTGTCCGCCGTTGGCGAACGGCTCCCACCGCCACGCGTACGCCGCCGAGCGGGTGGCCGCGACGAACACCTCCGGGCAGCCGCGGACGTCGACGTCGACGGGCTCCCCCCGCTCGTCCATCACCACGTGGGCGACGCAGCGCGCGTGTCGGAGGCCGAGCGCCTGGGCGGCGGCCGGCCACTCGGGCTTGACCCGCACCCGCGGCACCGCTTCGGACGAGTGCACCGCGCGCGGCGAACCGCCGCCCCCACCGCCGCCGGGACCGCCCCCCCCGGGGCCGTCGCCGCCGGGACCGTCGCC
>SXOM01000557.1 GCA_005776735.1 Pseudomonadota bacterium | reverse complement strand
GGGAGCCACACGCCGTCGTGCACCCGGTCGGCCAATTCCAGGCCGGCGGCGGCGGCGGTGGTGCGGTCGGCCAGGCTGTCGCGCAGCTCGGGTTCGAGCCACGCCGGCGTGTCCGGCCATGTGGGGCTCGTGCCGGCGTCGTTGTCGGGCAGCTTGTCGATCGGCGCGCCGGACAACGCCGCGAGGTAGCTCGCATCGGGGTTGAGGCGCACGAAGTCGAAGCCCAGACCCTGCAGGTGGTGCGTCAACGCCGTGACGTGCGGGTTGTCCGGCACACCCAGGTAGATGTGGTCCTCTTCCGAGGCGGCGACGACGATCGCCAGGTCGGGGCGCGCCGCGGCGAGGTCGGGGAGCACCAGCGAACAGTCGCGGTCGGCCCAGAACGTCCGCAACCAGGACGTGCTCGGCAACCACCGCGGCCGCGCGCCGTCCGGGAACAGGCGCTCGGACTCGGCGTCGATGACCTCGGCCAGCTCGATCGACGGCGTCACCACGTACTTCCCGTCGTCGCCCTCGGTGGCGACCATGTACCACCAATACTCGGGCGATTCGTAGGCGCCGCTTCCGTCCTCGTCGATGTACAGGATCCCCGGAAGGGTCACCTCCGTGCCCTGGAGCGGCATGTTGGTGAAGCCCTGCGCGGCGGGGTCGAACTGCAGCATCTCCGCGAGGGCGGGCATGGGGCAGGCGGTGTCCTCGCAGCTTCCGAGCTCGTAGGCGGGGTTGAGCTTGAACTCGTAGCTCTGGAGCTCGACGTCGAGGAACTGGTCGGTGTACGGTCCCTCCCAGGCCACCACCCACTTCACGCCCTCGACCTCCGCCGCCCGGCGCGCCAGGGCGGCGAAGGCGAGGTTGACGCCGTTGGACATCCCCGCGATCCCGACCCAGCCGAGCGCGTCGGGCACGTGGGCGGTCAGGGGGGCCCCGGCCGTGTCGACCGCGGCGCCGGTGGCGTAGTGCACGACGTCGACCAGCGCGCTCTGCGCGAGCGGACCGCGGGTGTCGAAGGTGCCGGTGCTGGCGACGCCGTCGACGTTCCCCCCGGGGAGGATCACCTCCACGACCACGAAGCCCGCCGCCTGCCACGCCGCCATCGTTCCGGTGTCCAGGAAGCTGCCGGCGCCCAGGCTCCCGCGGGCGATGACCACGACCGGCCGACCGTCGTCGTAGCGGGCGGGGACCTGCGGGTTCCAGGTCACGCGCACGCCGAGCGTCGCGCCTGCTTCGGCCGTCGCGTCGATGACCGTGTCGTAGCTGGCCCCGGCGGGGAGCGGCACCACCGTGTACGCCGGGGGGGGGCGCTCGCCGCCGGTGTCCTCGGGGTCGGTGGTGCAGGCGGCGAGCAGGCCGAAGAGCATGGGCTGCCTATGCCACACCGCCCCGGCCGCGTCCACTCCGTCGTGCGACGGCGCGAGGAAGGTGCTAATGCTGTGCCCGGAGGCGACAACATGGTGTTCCTGGTGCTCATCGGCTGCGACACCGGCGGCATGCAGCAGTTCGACGGCGTGAAGATGAGCGACTACTTCGCCTTCGACGGCGCGGTGCGCGCCAACACCTACAACAACGCCGACACCGAGGCGGTCGACTGGCAGATGCTGGTCGAGAAGAAGACGCCCACCACGGTCGAGGACGGCCGCGAGCTGGTGACGATGGAGTACATCAACCTCAACACCAGCGAAGTCTTGGGGTCGGTGCAGTGGTCGTCGGTGGCCAGCGACGACGTGCGGGTGCACGGGCACTCGATCGGCGCCACCGGCGAGTTCATCACCTTCGACCCGCCGATCAGCGTCACCGACGGCGACGACGCGATGCGCATGGGCGACGAGGTCGTGTCGGAGACCACCGACTCGGCCGGCACGGCGTGGACGTTCACCTCCACCTTCGTCGAGTCGGTGTCCGCCTGCCCCTCCACCGCGCAGGACGACTTCATCAAGTGTGTGCGCATGACCATCGACGATGGCGACGGCGACGCGATGGCGGGCCCGTTGTTCAGCGGCGAATTCACCCTGGTGGCCGCGTGGGGCGTGGTCTACCAGACCATCCCCGGCTGGGAGAGCGAGTGGGAGCTCACCGACATCGACTACACGGCCGAAGGGGACGAGTAGCCCTCTTCGGGCTCGCGCTCGGCGCCTGCACCGGGCCGGAGTACACCTCCGGCGACTGGGAGGTCGACGTGGTCGCGGCGCTGCCGGTACAGGCGGAGTTCCTGCGCATCTGCGTGCAGGGCGCGGGTGTCACCACGCTCGGCGCCGGCAACGGGCGCGCCGCGGTCCGCGGGCTGCGTCCGGGCGACACCGAGGTGCGGATCGAGGTCTACGACATCGACAACGTCGGCCTCCTCAGCACCGCGTGGTTGCCCATGGGCGACGCCGACCCGGTGGTGTGGGCCTCCCCGGCCGCGTTCGGCGAGGTGCCGTGCACCGCCGAGGGGGATTTTGCGCAGGAGGGCGACGACGCCCGGCTCCTGGTCACCCGGTTCGTGCAGGAATGACCTTCCTCCTCCCGCTCCTGACGGCCTGTGCGCCTTCCGCGGACACCGCCGAGGACCTCTTCTGGGTCGAGGAGGTCGAGCCCGCCGACGGTACGATCGTCCCCAACGCGTTGGTCCTGGTGTCGTTGTACCTCAGCGACGCGCCCGACGTCTCACGCTGCACGCTGGACACCCTGCGGGTCGATGCGGTCCGGGACGACGGCTCGGTCGCGTTCTCGCCCGCAGTCGAGCTCGACGTCAGCGGCGAGCGCTTCCTCATGCTCAAGCCGGTCGGCCCCTACCTCGCGGGATGGACCTACCAGATCTCCGCCGAGGGGGGCGCGGACGGGTGCGCCGATGTAGACGGCGTGCCGATCACCCCCTTCGCCTCCACCTTCGAGGTTCCATGAGCCCCCGACTCCTCCCCCTCCCGCTCCTCCTGCTCGTCGCCTGCGCAACCACCGGCACGGGGAAGGACACCGGCGACACCGGTGGTGGCTACGTCGAGACCGGCGAGGTCGACGAGACCGGGGAGACCGGAGACACCGCCGAGACGGGGGACACGGCCGTCGAGACCGGGGACACCGGCGACACCGGCGACACCGGCGAGGTGCCGACGCTGCTCGATCTCGACGCGTGGCCGACCGCGATCTCGGTCAACGTCGGCGCGACCTATGCCGTGCGCGTGGTCGCCACCGACGGCTCCCGCGAGCGCGGCGTGTACAGCGGCGCCGCCTTCACCACCGACGACAGCACCGTCGCCACGGTGGACAGCGCGGGCGTCGTCACGGCGGTCGCCCCCGGCGTCACCTCCGTCCACGTGGCCGCCGAGGGCCTCGAAGCGGTGCTCTCGGTCGAGGTCACCGCCGAGCAGGTCGCCACCCTCACGGTGCTCGACGCGGCCGGCGCGCCGATCGACAAGGCGCGGGTGGTCAACGCCGATGTCACCTACAAGACCGACGCCACCGGCGTCGTGAGCGTGCCGGTGGCCACGGCCGGCGCCGAGACCTTCACCGTCTACAAGACCGACGACCTCTACGCGGTGAGCGTGGTGGACACCGTCAGCCGCGCGTTCACCGTCACGCTCGACAGCACCGACGCGCGCGACCCCGCGGCCGAGCTGCACGGCAGCGTCGACTTCGCCGGCCTGGTCGCCGCGAGCGCGGGCGAAGAGACCTTCGGCCTCGCCGCCGCCAGCATCCAGGTGCCGCTCACCGACTTCGTCATCGACGACCTGCTCGCGGAGGACCGCACGCTCGTCTACTACGGAGTCGACGTGGCGGTGCCGTCCAACGTGTTCGTGAAGGGCTACCTCGAAGATTACTACGCGACGGCGTTCGGCGGGTCGGTCGCGGCCTGGGGCCTCGGCGGCCCGGTGCCCATCGCCGAGCTGGCCGCCGGCCTCAACGGCACCGGCGACGCGATGGCGCTGCTCATCGGCCACCTCGACGACATGCGGTGGGGCACCGCCGGCGGGCTCACGGCGGTCGACGGCGCGACGACCGAAGCGCCCCTGGCCCCCGCCACCGCGTTCTCCGGCAGCGTCCACCTCGCGCTCCCGTCGCTCCCGATGGGGTTCGAGGGCACCGAGGAGCAGCTCGTCTGCACCTTCGACGAGAGCGCCGACGGGTTCGTGCTCACCGGCCTCGGCCTCGGCGCGGGCGTGATGGACGTGGACCGGGTGCCCGTCGGCAGTGTCCCCGCCGCCACGGGCACTTCGGTGTGGACGATGGCGCAGGTGGGGGGCCTCGGCTCCGGCCCCACGGGCACCGCCATCGCGGTCGCCGAGGATCGCGGCGCGGCCACGGTCACCTTCCCCGACCTCCAGGACGTCCCCGAGCTCGTGTCGTGGAGCTACAACACCCGCGAGCTCAGCTACGCGGTCGACGCCGACGCCACCTACGTGCGCGTGCGCATGATCGACCCCAACGGTCGCACCCACGACCTGTACGTGGGCGCGGGCGACTGGGCCGGCGTGGTCGACCTCCACAACGACGACTTCCGCCGCCCGAGCGCGGACGTCACCGTGCAGAGCTACACGATGCTCGAGGGCACCTTCGAGGAGTGGGTCAGCCGCGGCACCTTCGATCCGGGCACGCTCGGCCCCGACACCGTGTCGAGCTTCACCTACTACCCGTAGGCCGCGCTCAGCCGACGATGACCACCGTCACCATGCGGCCGCTCTGCGCCTGGAGCCACCCGCCCGCGCCCCACTCGGCCGGGAGCTCGCCCTCGATGTAGCGGACGACGGTCACCGTCGCTGCGCACGAGGCCCCTTCCGCGGCGAGCGCTCCCCCCGGGACCTCGACGTACCCGACGTCCGCGACGCCGGAGACCTGGAACCCGGGGATGCACGACCCGGCCACGGTCACCTCCACCACGCCGTCGTCGGCCGTCGCGTCCCACGTCACCACCGTCGTGGTGTCGCCGTAGAGGTAGTCGCCGTCGTTGGGGGCGGTGATCGTGAAGTCGCTGGGCACCGTCAGCACGGTGTCGAACGAGTCGTCCGCGGAGCGTTGGAAGCGCACGCCGGCGGACGTGCCGCCGCTCGGTGCGTCGATCACCGCGACGTACCCGACGGTGCCGAGCCCGAGGTCGACCTCGTCCATGGCCGTCGCCTCGTCGCCGATCACCGCCAGGAGCGCCTCGTCGCCGCCGATGGCCACCGGCTGCCACCCGAGGCCCTGGCCCTGCTGCAGTTTCGCGTCCACCTCGGTCGACGCGCCGTCGGTGCTCACGAGCACCTCGGCGTACAACTCGGCGTTGGGAACGTCGGGGGACGACACCGCGGTGCACGCGACCAGGGCGACCAGGACCATGGGGAGGGCTAACCGGGTGTGCTTCTGGGCGGCGCGACGGGCCCGTCCCGAAGCGCGGCATGGCTCGAACGCGCCGCGCTGCGGTGCGCGCCGGCTTCGGCCCCACGCCGGCCGTGAGGCCGGCACGGACGGTCGCGGCGCGCCGCCCTGGATAGGCTCCCTGCCTCCGGAGCGACCCATGGCCATCCTGCCCGCCACCACCGCCGCGACCCTCGGTGTCCGCCCCGAGGTGGTCGCCGCGGCCGACGCGGCCATCGTCCGCTGGCTCACCGAGCCCGCCTTCGCCGCGTACAAACCGCTGGTGGAGTCGCTCATCGCCGCCGAGCGGTGGAACCTGCTCGTCGACAGCTTCTGGCAGGTGATGCCGTTTGGGACGGGCGGGCGTCGGGGCACGGTCGGGGTCGGGCCCAACCGGTTCAACCCGTGGAGCTTGTCGGCGAGCGTCCAGGGTCACGTCGCGTTCTTGCGGAAGCGGCGGGGGGACCGGCCGCTTCGCGTGGTCATCGCCTACGACGTGCGGCGGTTCCGGGACGCGACCGGGGGGTTCCCGGCCGGGGTGCCCAACCCGCTGATGGGGCTCTCCAGTCGCGACTTCGCGGAGATTGCGGCTGGTGTCTACGCGGCCAACGGCGTGAGCACCTGGCTGTTGGCGCCGGGGTCCGACACCTACCTCTCGACGCCCGAGCTCAGCTACGCGATCCGTCACCTGGGTGCTGACGCCGGGCTCAACGTGTCGGCGTCGCACAACCCCCCCGACGACAACGGGGGCAAGTTCTACAACGCGCTGGGCGGCCAGGAGGTGCCCCCCGACGACGAGGAGATGGCCGTGGAGGTCGACCGGGTCGCGGAGATCCGCTCGATGCCGTTCGCCGAAGCGCGCGCGCGGGGCATGGTGGCCGACTACCCGCGGAGCGCGCACGACGCCTATGTCGCCCTCAACGTCGGGACTTCCCTGGTCTCGAGCCGCTCGGCGCGGGTGGTGTTCACGGCGTTGCACGGCACGGGCGACACGTCGGCCCTCGAGGTGTTGCGGGCGGCGGGCTTCGACGCCGCGCTCGAGCCCACCCAGGCGAGCCACGACGGCGCGTTCCCCGAGGTGCCGTTTCGGACCCCCAACCCCGAGGTGCCGCAGTCGATGGACCGCGCGGTCGCGATGGCCCGCGAGGTGGGCGCCGACGTGGTGATGGCGTGCGATCCCGATGCCGATCGCATCGGCCTGGTGGCCCGCGAAGCGGACGGGAGCTGGCGCTTCTTCAACGGCAACGAGATCGCCGCGCTCGTCGCGGAGCACCGGCTGGTGCATGGCCGCGGCGCCCGCCCGATCGTCATGAAGACCGAGGTCACCAGCGAGCTGGTCACCCGGGTCGCCCGACGGCACGGTGCGCAGGTCGTGGGCGAGCTGATGGTGGGGTTCAAGTACATCGGCGACGGGCTCAAGCAGCTCGAGTCCGACGGGCGGTTCGCGGGCGTGGTGGGCGGGGCGGAGGACTTCGTCCTCGGCGTCGAGGAGAGCCATGGCGTCCTGGTCACGCCGTTGTTGCGCGACAAGGACGCCGCGGGCGCGGCCCTGGCGCTGGCCGAGATGGCGTCGGTCGAAAAGGACCGCGGGCGCACCCTGGGCGACGCGCTCCGCGGGTTGTGGGCGCGGGAGGGCTACGTCGTCAACCGCCTGGTCAGCACGGTGATGCGCGGCGCGACCGGGAAGGCCCGGATCGAGGCGATCCAGGCGTCGTTGCGCGCGGAGCCGCCGACCCACATCGCGGGGTTGGCGGTCACCGAGTTCGCGGATCGCCGGGACCCGGCCGGTCCGCTCGGGCCGATCCGCTCGGGAACCGACTTCGCGAGCCGCGACGTGCTCGTCTTCCGGTGCGGCGAAGGCAACCGGGTGATCCTCCGCCCGAGCGGCACCGAACCCAAGAACAAGGTGTACGTCGAGGTGATCGGCGCGCCGGGCGAAGCGCCGGAGGTGGTCGATGCGCGCGCCGAGGCGCTCGCGTTCGACTTCGCGGCGCTGGGGTTGGCGCGGGCCGGCCTGTCGTTGCCGGGGTGGGCGCTCCGGGTCAGCGACCTTGTCGCGATCGAGCAGAAGACCGAGCTGGCGGAGCGGGTCCTGCCCGAGCTCCGGGCCCGGCTCGCGGCCGGGGTGGCGGCCCGCGACGCCGGCCTCCAGGGGTGGCTGGACGAGCAGTTGCGTCCGTTCGGCAAAGATCCACGCGGTCTGGTTGCTCCTGCAGTCCGTGCGTGGGCGGCGGAGGGGGCCGCCGATGCCGCCGCGGTGCTCGCGGCGATGGGGTAGCGCACCGATACATGTGAGACATCTCACGCGGTTCGCGGGTCGCCGCGGGCGAGCCCTTGCGTGGCGCCGGGCGCTGAGGTAGTCGCCCGGGGTGCGGGAAACCGCATGCGGTGTGGAGGCCCCCGGGGGGCCGTGGAGTGGAAGCCGGTGAAATTCCGGCGCGGTGCCGCCACCGTGAGCGTCGTTCTTCGGAGCGCCGCGAGTCGGGCCTTCTCCCCACATCGTGCTCGCCACCCACATCCCCGGTTCAGGGATGGGTGGAGACTCGAGGTGGTCTCGGTTCTCCCCCGTCGAACGATTCGGGGCGGAGTACACCATGATCCGCCTGCTTCTCCCTCTCCTCGTCGCCTGCTCCACCGCGCCCACCGACACCGGCGACACCGGCGAGGACACCGACACCGGCGGGGACACCGACACCGGCGAGCCCGCGCCGATCGTGGTCGCCGGCAGCTGGGTGGACAACTGGGGCGGTTCGCACCTCGTCGACAGCACCTCCTGGCAGAACGACGGCTCGGTCTACGCCATCACGCAGTACGACAACACCATGGGCTACGCCATCGCCCAGAACGGCGCCGACAACGCCTGGAACCCGAACTTGTGGAGCCGCTTCGACTGGGGCTGGGTCGAGGGCGAGCTGATCTACTGCCAGACCGCGTACGCCGCGGCCACCGAAGGCGAGGCGATGGGAACGCCACCGGCCGACCTCTCCTCGCCCGGGAGCGGGTGCGGCGGCTACTCGTGGTCGGTGCTGCGCGCGCCGTTCTCGCTCACGGACGGGTGGGACGACGCCTGGGGCGGCGAGCACGTGATCGACGCGTTCTCGTGGCAGATGGGGACCTCGTCGTATTCGATCTCCGAGGTCGACGAAGCGGGGCGCTGGGCGGTCGCGCAGAACGGCGCGGCGAACGAGTGGAACCCGAGCGCCTGGAGCCGGTTCGACTGGGCGTGGGACGCCGACGCGTCGCTCTACTACTGCCAGACGGCGTATGCGGCGGCCACCGAGGCCGAAGCGCTCGCCACGCCGGCCGCCGATGCGGCGGACCTCGGCGGGGGCTGCGGGGGCTTCTCGTGGACCGAGCTGCGGCCGATGCTCTCGATCAACGGCGCCTGGCTCGACGGGTGGGGCGGTGACCACGACGTCAACGCCTTCGCCTGGACGTCGGGCACCTCGCGCTTCGACATCACCACCGCCGACGACGGGGCCGGGTGGCTGGTCGCCCAGAACGCGGCGACCAACGAGTGGAGCCCCGGCTTGTGGAGCCGGTTCGACTGGACGTGGGACGGCGACGGTGGCCTCTGGTACTGCCAGACGGCGTACGCCGCGACCACCGAGGCGGAGGCCATCGCCACGCCCGCCGCCGACGCGACGGACCCGGCGACCACCGGCTGCGGTTCGTTCTCCTGGTCCGCGTTGACGGCGGAGTGACGATGTTCGCCGTGTTGCTCGCGTGCACCGGCGCGGGGCCCGCCGACACCGGCGGGTCCGGCCCCGTCGACTCCGGCGACACGGCCGGCGACTCCGGCGACACGGCCGGGGACACCGGGGACACCGGGGACACCGGGGACACCGGGGACACCGGGGACACCGGGGACGTCGTGCCGGTGGTCTACGACCCGTGGCCGTTCGCCGACACCGTCGTCGACCACACGTTCGGGGAGGCAGCCGGCTACGGCCAGGACCGGTTCCCCGACGTGGTCTACGGGCCGCCCGAGTCGTCGGGAGCGGGCGGCGGTGGGCTCGATGTCTTGTCCCTCGGCGACCAGGGCAGCATCGTGCTCGCCTTCCGCGAGCTCGACGTCGTCGACGGCCCCGGGGTCGACCTGCTCGTCTTCGAGAACCCGCTCGTCGGGTGGGTCGAGACCGGCGTGGTCGGCGTGAGCGACGACGGGGTCTCCTGGGTCGAGTGGCCGTGCGACACCGCGGACGCCGATGGCGGCTACCCCGGGTGCGCCGGGGTGGCGTTGGTGTACACCAACTCCACCAACGGCATCGACGCGACCGACCCGGACGCGGCCGGGGGCGACCGCTACGACCTCGCCGACATCGGCGTGGGCCGTGCGCGCTACGTGCGCATCCGCGACAGCGGGGCCAACTCCTACGCCGGCAACAGCGGCGGCTTCGACCTCGACGCGGTCGCGATCCTCAACGGGGCGCCCTGGGAGTGACACACACGCGCCGGTCCGGCCCGATCCACACGACCCGGTGCGCCGCCGGGACCGGGGGGTGGCGCGCGAGGTGGTCCGGATACACCTCGTAGAAGGGGAGGAAGCGCTCGATGTAGGCGGCGGCCGCCTCCGGGGTCATCCCGCCTTCGCCGGCCGCTCGCCGCCGGGCCTCCGCCTCGATGCGCCAGGCCCGGATCGTGTCGACGGCGCCGACACGGAGCTGGATCATGGCGTCCAACCGGCCGGTCCACGCCGCGTACGCGGCGAGCGCAGCGTCGGCTCGGGCCAGCGACGGCCCTGCGGCCGCTGCGCCGACCCCCGAGAACCCGAGCATCCACCCCTCGAGCACGACCACGTCGACCGGCAGCGCGACCTCGGGCCACTGCTCCTTGGGCCGGCGGTCGCCGCGCCCGTCGAACGCGCCCTTGTCGTACCGCGGCAGGGCGACGTGCCCCGCGGCGCCGCCGAGCGCCGCGAGCACCGCGCTCCCGAGGGCGATGTCGTGGGTGCCGGGACCACCACGGACGGCCAGGAGCGGGTCGCCCGGGTGCGCGGCGGCGAGCGCCGACTGCTCGTCGTGGGTGAGGTAGAGGTCGTCGATCGACAGGGTGGCCCACCGCAGGCCCCGCGCGACCCCCCAGTGCTCGAACGACGCAGCCAGCGTGGACTTCCCCGCCCCTTGCGGGCCGTTGATGCCGAGGACGAACGGGCGCGCCGCCGGGTGGGCGCGGAGACGCGCGGCGAGCCAGCCGGTCAGAGGCAATCCGGCTCGTTCAGGTTGAAGTACAACCACCACGTGCCGTCGGGGCCCCGGGCGACGGTGGGGTTGAACCCGTCCTCGATGACCGCGGTCACCGGGCCTGGGCTCCACGTGCGGCCGTCGGTGCTCGTGCTCAGCGCGAAGGTGCCCCGGTGGCCGTTCTGCATGTAGTGCATGCGGTACCCGCCCGCCGGGTCGGGCAGGGTGTCCGCGGTGGCGGCCGCGACCTCGGTGAGCACGTCGGGCGGCGCGTCGACGTCCCACACCTCGCCGTCGGGCGATGACCAGCCGAGCGCGTACATGTCCAGGGGCGCCGAGTACAAGATCTCGCCGCCGTCGGCGAGATCGAGCACGGTGGGGTCGGCGCCGCCGGTCGATCCTTCGCGGCTGTCGACGACGATGGTCGGGGTCGAGAAGTCGCGGAGGTCGTTGGCCGTGGAGCGGTAGAAGTGGTGCGGCATGGGGCTGAACAGCGGCCCCACTTCGTCGCTCACGTCGTCGAGGTGCACCCCCAGCCACGCCAACCGCCAGGTGCCGTCGCCGCGGCGCCCGAGGTCGGGATCGACCGCCTCCTGGGGAACGTCGAGGTGCAGGTCGAGGTCGAGGACCTCGGTGAGGAGGCCGGGTTCGCCGCTCCCGACCGACATGCCGACCCCGCCGTACCCGAGCAGGCCCTGCCGCCACAAGCGCGCGGGGTCGGTACGCAGGAGCTCGGTGAGCTTGTAGGGGGTGACGTCGTTGTAGACGAGCACGTGCTCCCCCGCGTCGGTGATCACGACGTCGGGGACCGAGGCGTGGGCCAGCACCCGCTCCGGCTCGCCGGTGAACGACAACCCGTCGGGCGAAGAGAGGCGGTACACCGCGTCGCAGTGAAGGGTGCCGCGTTCGTAGCCGGCCGCGAGCACCGCCTCGACGAGCACGATGTCCTCCTCGGCCAGGCAGCCCTGCGCCCCCAGGCGCGCGAGCACCCCCGGAAACGAGAGGTCGCGCCCCGGGTCGGCGGGGCTGGCGCACGCGTCCGCGCCGGTGTCTGCGGTGTCGCCGGTGTCCGCGGTGTCCGCGGTGTCCGCGGTGTCCGCGGTGTCGGCGCTGTCGAGGGGTGTCGGCGCGGCGGTGCAGCCGAGGCAGATCACCAGGCCGGCGGAGGGGAGGGGGCGCACCCCCGCAGCGTAGCCCCGCCCCGCGATACGAGCCCGCATGTCCTGGGACGACGCCCGCGCCGCGCTGCTCCTCGGGGTGATCGTCGTGAACGCGGTGGCGGCCTTGCCGGGGTTCCCGGGGCTGCGGCGTGCGAACTTCGACCACCCGTCCGCGCGCGACGAGCTCGGCCGCATCTCGGCCGTCGGGGCGGACTGGGGCATCGAGTTCGACCCCGACACGCTCGCCGACGCCCTCTACACCGCGGCCGACACGCACCGGCGGGCCCGCGCCGCGGTCCTGCGCCCCCTGCGCCCGTGGTTCGTCTACACCGGCACGGGCCAGTCCTGGGGCCTGTTCACGTACCCGGACCGGTTCCCGTCCCGGCTCGTGGTCCAGGGCCGCACCGCCGACGGCCCGTGGGAGCGCCTGTTCGTGGCACACGACTCGAACACGGCATTTGACGAAGGGGCCTTCACCTATCGGCGGGTCCGGGCGGTGTACGACGGGCACGCCGACCGCAGCGACCGCACCTGGGAGCGGTTCTGCACCTGGGCGGCGTTGCGGGTCTTCGTGGCCCGGCCGGACGTGGTCGAGGTGCGCGTGAGCACGTTGGAGCTGCACACCCGGGAGCCCGGCGAGGCCAACGCCGCCGTGGTCGAGGGGGTCGAGCGCGGGGTGCAGCTCCGGAGCCGCCGGTGAGCCCGTGGGCGACCTGGCGCGGCCTGTGGCGCGGCGTGGAGGCGCCGACCGCGATGGCCCTGGTGCGCATCCTCCTCGCGAGTTGCCTGCTCTACGACCTGGTGCTGGTCGGTCAGCACCACCTGGTCACGCCGCTGTGGGGTCCGCTCGACGCCGGCGGGTTCGGCGACGCGCTGAACCGGAGCGAACCGGTCGAGCTCGCGGCGTGGACCGGAGGCACCGCGCGCGGCATCCGCTGGGCGTGGCGGGTGCTGGTGGTGGCGGTCACGTGTGTCGCCGTGGGCCTCTTCACCCGCCCGATGGCGCTACTGACGGTGGTCCTCTCCGCCCAGTTCGCGCGCATCCTGCCCGACGCCGACCGCGGCATCGACATGCTCATCCGCAATGTCTTCTGCATATTCGTAGCTTTTCCGTCGGGCCGGTGCTGGGGTCTGGATGCCGTCCTCTTCGGCCGCTGCGACACCATCCCGGCCTGGCCTCGCCGGCTCCTCGTGCTGCAGCTCGCGGGGGTGTACTTCGCGGCCGGCGTGCAGAAGACCGCGGTGGCGTGGTGGCCGTGGGGCGACTTCTCGGCGTTGTACATCGTGCTCCAGGACCCTGCCGTCGCGCGGGTGCCGCTCGCCGGCCTGGCGCGGCTCTACCCGCTCACGCAGCTCGCCACGGCGCTCACGATGCTCTTCGAATGGGGAGCGTGGGTCGTCCCGTTGGCCGCCTGGTACCGGTCGACCCGCGTTCGAGGCGGGCGCCTGCGGGCGTGGTTCAACCGCCTCGACGTCCGCACCGTCTGGGTCCCGATGGGGGTGGCCCTGCACCTCGGCATCGCGGCGACCCTGCAGATCGGCATCTTCCCGTGGGCGATGCTCGCCTTGTACCCCGCCTTCTTCCACCCCGACGAACTACGGGCGTTCTGGCGGCGCCGCGGCCTCGGGGGGTGACGGTTTCGCCCGGCGGTGTTCGCCGATCCAGTTCGCCTGCAGCGCGATGAACGGCTCCTTCCCCACCCGGTCCTGGTCGATGAGCGCCTCGGTGACCAGGAGCACGAAGGTCGGCCACCCTGGCGTCTCCTCCGGCCTGGCGATCACCATCGCGCCGAGCCCGGCGCTCCGATCTTGCGACACCAGCGCGAAGCGGTCCCGCCAGGTGGCGCCGAACGCGAACATCGGACCTTGTTTGCCGTGAACCACCTCGTACAGCACCACCGGCTGGTTCTCGAGGTATACGTCGTCCCAGGCCACGAGCATGTCGCGCAGCGGCTCGTACACCAGCGGGGCGGTCTCCCCTTCGGGCGGCGTGATGTGCAACCACGACACCGCGAACAGGTCGAGCACGATGATCGGCCCGACCTGCAGCTTCAGGGTCGGGTTGGCGTCGAGCGCCCACCCGAGGGCGGCCACGTGGTCGGTGCGCGCGTCGCGGACCGACTCGAGCTTGGAGCCGAGCCCCTCGTACGGCAACAGGCCGAACGTGCCGGGGAGGTACCCCAACATCTCCGCGGACAGGTCCACGTCGAACACGTCGATCGGGGCCAGCGACAGGGTGACACCGGGGTTCACGAACGCGGGCGACACGTCCAGGCGCACCCCGGCGCCGTAGTAGGTCGACTGGAACACGATCGAGTCGCTGCGGTGCCCGTCGATGCGCGCCTGCAGCCGGGTCTCGGACAAGGCGCCGAGCGGGAACGCGGACACCGTGAGGCCCTGGCGGTACCAGAGCGCCGGCGGTTCGGCGGCCGCAGCGAGGGAGAGCAGGAAGAGCGGGGCCATGTGCCGATGGTACCACCCTGGTGGGTTAGGAGCGCCGGGCATGCTCCTGTTCGCCAGCGCCTGGGCCGCCGAGGTCACGTTGTGGCATGCCTGGCGTGGGGAAGAGCGGGCCGCGCTCGAGGCGGCGGCGGGGCAGTACAGCGCGGCGCACCCGGGCACCACGGTGCTTCCGGTCTTCGTTCCTCACGAGGGCCTCGCTTCGAAGATCGACGCGGCGGTGCCCCGCGGCAAC
Organism: Pseudomonadota bacterium; assembly: GCA_005776735.1. Classification (GTDB taxonomy): domain Bacteria; phylum Myxococcota_A; class UBA796; order UBA796; family SXON01; genus SXON01. The sequence continues at coordinate 2,044 of SXOM01000557.1, read as the reverse complement.
GGGCCCGACCTTTTCGTCTTCGCGCACGAGCGCGTGGGCGACTGGGCGGCCGGCGGCGTGGTCTTGCCGGTGCAGGCCGAGCCCGGGTTCCTCCCGGTCGCCCTCGACGCGTTGACCGTTTCGGACAAGCTCTATGGCCTTCCTCTTGCTGCAAAGTCCGTCGCGTTGTTCCGCAACACCACGATGGTGCCGGAAGCGCCGACCACCACCGACGAGCTGCTGCGGGTCGCGGCGGGCCTCACTGGCGACGGGCGGTACGGCCTCGCATGGGAGACCGCGAGCGCCTACCAGGACGCCCCGTGGATGCACGGCTTCGGGGGCGGCGTCTTCGCGGGCGACCGGGTCTTGCTCGACCGCCCCGAGAACGCCGCCGCGTTGGCCTTCGTGGTCGAGGCGGCACGTTTCGGCCCGGCCGACCCCACGGGTGCCCTGGTCACGCAGCTGTTCAACGACGGGCGCGCGGCGATGGTGGTCAACGGGCCGTGGTTCCTCGGCGAGCTCGCCGAAGGCCTGCCCTACGCGGTGTCGCCGTTGCCGGTGGTGAGCGCGACGGGCCGCCCGGCCGCACCCTACGTGTCGGTCGAGACGCTTTTTCTTGCTCGAGAAGGCGCCGAGGCGCGGGAGTTCGCCGCGTGGCTCGCCGGGCCCGAGGGCGGTCGGGTGCGCCAGGAAGCGGGCCGGCAGCTCGTGGCGCGCACCGACCTGCCGCGGGGCGACGATCCGGTCGCCGCGGCGTTCGCCGCGCAGCTCGAGGTCGGCGTGCCCATGCCGACGCACCCGGACATGGCGAAGACCTGGGAGCCCCTCGCCCGCGCCCTCCGTCGCCTGGTGCGCGGCACCACCAGCCCCGAAGGTGCGGTCGCCGAGGCCCAGACCGACTTCACCATCGTGACGCGGCCGGCCCCGCCGCCCGCCAACCCGACGCCGTGGCTGGTCGGGCTCGGTCTGGCCCTGGTGGCGGCGCTCGGCCTGGGCGGACGGAGCGCGGCGCGCGCGGGCCTGTCGCGGTGGGTGTGGGTGCTCCCGTGGATCGTGCCGGCCTTCGCCGCGATGACGCTCCTGGTCATGGTGCCGTTCGTGGTCGGCGCGACCGTCGCCTTCTTCGAGACCGACGGGCGGAGCTGGAGTTTCGTCGGCGTCGCCCACTTCGTGGACATCCTGCTCGCGCGCGATTTCCCGCTCTCGTCGCCCTTGTCGTTCTGGTCCACGCTGGTGGTCACCGTGGGGTGGACGGTCGCCAACCTCGTGATGCACGTGTCGCTGGGCGTGGCGCTCGCGATGTTGTTGCGCGAGCCGTGGGTTCGGATGCGGGGGGTGTTCCGCGCCGCGTTGATCCTCCCGTGGGCGGTGCCCTCCTACATCACCGCGCTCATCTGGAAGGGCATGTTTCACCGGCAGTTCGGTGCGATCAACGCCATCCTCGGGGCGTTCGGCGTCGAGCCCGTGTCGTGGTTCGGTTCGTTCGCCACGGCGTTTGCCGCCAACCTGACCACCAACACCTGGCTCGGCTTCCCGTTCATGATGGTCGTCACGCTCGGGGCGTTGGCGGCCATCCCTCGCGAGCTGGAAGAGGCGGCCGAGGTCGATGGTGCCTCGTGGTGGGACCGCTTCGTGCACGTGACGTTGCCGCTGTTGAAGCCGGCGCTCCTCCCGGCGACCATCCTCGGCAGCGTGTGGACGTTCAACCAGTTCAACGTCATCTACCTCGTGAGCGCGGGCGAGCCCGACGGCAGCACCGACATCCTGGTGTCCCAGGCGTACCGTTGGGCGTTCACGCGCGGCCACCGCTACGGGTACGCCGCCGCCTACGCGCTCTTGATCTTCGGGATCCTCGTCCTCTATGGCCGCGTGGCCAACCGCCGGGCCGGCCAGAAGGTCGTGTAGCCCGGAGGGTGGGGCGGGGTGGGGGGCGCGCCGCGTCCGTCCCGGCCCGAGCAGAGGCCGCCGCGCGCCCCGGCGCCGCGTCGCGCGCCTGCCCCGGTGCACCCACGAGCCCGGTCGCGGCGCGACGCCCGGTCCCGACTCCTGCAGCGTGCGGCCGACG
>SXOM01000556.1 GCA_005776735.1 Pseudomonadota bacterium | reverse complement strand
CCCGTCGCGGGCTCCGCGGGTTCTGCGGGATGATCGAGGAACTGGCGGGCGAGCGCGGCGACCAGCACGCCGTCCTCGACCTCGGCGGCGTCCACCCCCATCTGCGCGCGTCGGAGGCGTTCTGGGGCCTCTACGGGCGTCTGAGGCGGTGTCCCGAGCGGGTCCCAGACCCGCCCCAAACACGCTGCGGAATTTGGCGTGGAGCAGGCGAAAAACATTCTTTCGTGCCCCACGTGGGGCGGTTCCTGCCGTCGGTCACCGATTCGTGGACCGGGAACGACGCGGCGACCCGGGGCCGCGGAAGGACGGGCCCAGTCACAAGTGCGTGCGGGCTCGCCCTTCCTGCCACGAGCATCACTCCCTCGTGGGCTGCCCTTCCGGACACCCGCCATCGGTCACCCCGTACTCCGGGTTCTCGGCGCCGACGTCCAGGGGTGCGATCCCGAAGCTCTCAGCGCCAGCAACGAGCCAGAGCACCCCTACGGCCGGGTGCACGACACCCGCAACCGGATCGACGGCGTGCACGGTTGGACTGGTGACCCCCGCCGCGTGACAAACGGCGTCCCCGCGCCAGCCGGACTGATCGGAGCGGATGTACCACTGTGCGGCTCCCTCACGGCACATGAGCCTGCAAACCCCCGGTGTCCCCGACAATTCACCTTCGATGCGGACCCAGCCGCCGTTGCCCGTCTCGTCGCCGGCGAACTCGACGCACGGGGTGGGCGCCACCATCACCCGTACGACGGCATCGCAACCGGCGGGCGGGCCGGGCACGTCGACCTCACTCTCGAACGTCACGGCGGCGGGGTTCAGCTTGGGCACGGGGGCCACATCGTCACCGCGCCCGGCGGGCGCCTCGGCACATCCAGCGAGCAGAACCAGGATCACGATCACCTCGACGTGGGTTGGGCCGTAGCATGTCGAACGGAATCTCGATCGTCCTACTGCCCACCTTGCAGCGGGCGTGCCGCTCGCAGTTCGGCGGGGAGCCCTCCATCGAGCAGACACGGCTATCGAAGTCTCCGCAGTCGGGGCAGCGCCGGGCGTGCGAGATCGGTGAAGGGTTCGGGCCGGCGGGGTGCCAGCTAGGCTCGGGGGGTCACCCAGAGGCCCCCCGTGATGATTCGCCGCCCCGTCCTGACCGCGCTCGCCCTCCTGGTCGTCCTGCCCGTGCTCCAGCCGGCCGAGGCCCACGCGGGGAACGGCGTCAAGATGGTCGTGAAGTTCAAGCCCGAAGTCACGATGAAGCGCGTGCGCGCCATGGCCATGGTCCCCTCGGCCTCCGGCACCACCGCGTCGGTCGCCGCCGAGCTGGAGTCGGACGCCGGCGACGCGTCGCTCACGCTCGAGGAGACGGACGCCTGGTTGCACGGCGCCGCCACCCTCACCGCCCTCCCCGCGACCAAGGCGACGGTGAGTGTCGCGTTGTACGACGCGGCCAACTCCGCGCTCGGCACCTTCTCGGGGACGCTCGACACCGACGGGACCGTGTCGCTCGCGGCCGACAAGCCCGGCGCCGTCGACGTCGAGGTGGTCGCCGCCGAGGTGTTCACCGCACCGAAGGGGTACGACCTCGGGCTCGACCTCGCGGGGGCCGATACCTACGAGGTGGCCTACGCTTCGGTCACCGTGACGGAGCCGGGCACCAAGACGTGCGCGGCCAGCGACGAGAAGGGCAACTGCCTGAAGTGGACGGTGACCGACGCGGTGAGCACCCGCGCCGAGGTGTACTGGGACGACGTGGGATCGGTCTGGGAGGCCGACCTGGACGACGTGCCCGAGGCGTTGGTGGAGATGAAGGTCACCACGCGGGACAAGAACGGAAAGAAGCTCGAGAGCGTGAAGGCCAAGCTGGCAGCCCCCTGGGCCGACGGCGGCGAGGGGGTCGCGAGCCTGGCGACCGACGAAGACCCGCTCACGACGCTCGCGCTCAGCACGGGGTCCCCCTACACCTACTCCGACGTCACCGGCTACGTCGTCGGCAACTACACCACCCGGCTCGGGGTCGTGTCGAGCGGCTGGAGCGCCGGCGACGAGCTCCCCGTCGATGCGGCCGTGGAGCTCACCAACGGCGACACCGTGACGGTGCCGGTCAACAGCTACCAGCGCCGGCGCGACTGGAACTACACCAGCGGCGGCGTGGAAGCGGTGGACGACTGGGGGGATCGGGCGCGGGTGATCGTCACCGACCCGAACACCGGGGTGGCGACGGACGTCTCGGAGGTCCTCCGCGCGGGCTTCGACGCCCCGCTCTGCGGGGACGGGGTGTGCGCGACCGTGGTCGAGAACGCGGCGGGTGAGGCGGAGCTCGAGCTCACCACCTACGCCGACGACGCCGATTCGCTCCCGGACACCCTGGAGCTCACGGTCGAGGTGGACGGCGAGCTGCTCGTCGACACCCTGGTCGGATTCGACGACGAGATCACCGCGGTTTTCGCGAACGAGGTGGAGTTCGTCGGCGACGCCGTGGGCGTCGAGCTGTCCGGGAAGGTGTCGCTGCTCGGCGAGGCCAACCGGAAGGGGAAGCAGGAGACGCTCGCGAAGGGCAAGTTCTACGCGGTCGTCGTGCGCGACGCGGAGGGCGACCTGGAGTTGGCGGGGGCCGACAAGGACGAGGTCGTGTCCAGCGGCGGGAGCGTCGCGGGCGGCGAGGCGATCTCCCTCACCGATCGCGAGGGGGTCGCGCAGCCGCCGCCGGCCATCCAGTACGGCAACGGCTCGGGGACCAAGAACGCCAGCCACACCACGTCGACGCGGCCCGAGCTGCTGTGACGCGAGGCGGCGGGGTCGACCGGATCGCCGTCGGTGTACACGGTGGTCGATCTCGGGGTCGAGAAGACCGCCACGGTGGAGGCAAGCGTGGGCGACAACGGTTCGAGCTTCGCCACGGGCTCGATCGGGCCCTCGACGCGCGCATTCAACACCCCCGCGGGGCCCGGCCCGCGACCGGCCGCACGTCGGGCCGGGGCCGCCGGCCGGTCCGCCACCGGTTCGACGCCGGCTGACCTCGTCCCTCCCAACGCCGCGCCCGGCGTTTGGCCCCCCGCCGCGAGACGCCGACCCGCGCCCCGGGTCGCCGCGTGTTGCCCGGCCCACGCCGTATCGCCTACCCCTTCGGCGCGAAATCCAAGCGGGTGTGTACGATACCGGCGCCGCCCGTCGGGAACTTGATGCGTTGGACACGCCCCTGGACACAGTCGCGAACCGTGGCGTCGGACATCGACCCGGTGGCGGACACCCCACTGGCGACCCCCGCGGTGTCGACCGCGAAGCGCAAGAGTACGCTCCCCTCGAGCTTGGGGTTCTTCACCAGCGCCCGCTGGTAGCAGTAGCGCAACACCGGCCGCTGTTCGGTGAGCGCCTGGGCCACCGCGGCCGCATCGACGCTCCCTTCGACCTGGACGTCCCCGAAGGTGAGCGTCGCGCTGTCGCCGGCGGAGATGCCCCCCAGCGAGCCGCCGCTCCCGAGCCCGCCCCCTCGCGGCGGCGGCGAGCTCGCCCCCACCTGCGTGCTCGCCTCGACACACAGCCGCACCTGGGGCGTCGTGAACGACGTGCCCGCGTCGAGCTTCCAGGCGCTGCACGCCCGCGCGCCGTCCACCTCGGCGAACCGCGAGGTCGGCACGTCCACGCGCAGTCGACCGGCCACCGAACCATCGGCCCAGGTGACCGCAGTCCCGGTCGGGTAGCGCGCCGTCCCCGCCGCCATCCCACCGATGAGCCCGCCGATGCCGCCGATGGCCTTGGGCTCGGTGGCCGGCGTGAACTGCACCGACACGCAGCCGTCGCGCCACACCACGTCGCCGCCGGCCCGCTCGACGTTCAACGACCCCATCGCCCCGCGCAACTCCTGGCCGCCGAACCGGCCGTAGACGCCGTCCTTCGCGTAGAGCTCCTCCCCCCAGGTGCGCCCCACGTCGCCGCGACCGGCGACGCTGGAGGCCATGGTGACCCCCGCGCGCGGCAGGCGCACGCCGAGCCCCGACAGGAGCAGCAACTCGACCTCGGTGTCGAGCACCCGTAGCGGGGTGCCCACCGCCACCTTCCAGGGCTGGCCCTGCGCGTTGGCCCCCGAGGCCTCGGCCGCGACCAGCGGGAGCAGGTCGGCCTCCGCGACGCTGAACTGGAGCTCCAGCTCACGCGCCAGCTTGAGCGAGGGCGCGCAACTGCCCACCGACGGCGCGACGCGCAGCGTGTCGCCGTCGTCGGCCACGACGGTGGCGGTGAACCCGATCGCCGGCACACCAGGCACCACCTCGCCGCCGGGGTAGCGCAACACCGCGCCCTTCTGCACGACGACGTGGTGCCCCACGGGCAGCGGTTCGGCGGCGAGCGCCGCGCTGAGGAGGAGCAGCATCCAGGCCGGGTAACCGCCCGAGGCGCGCGCGGCGGCCGCCGGACCCCGCCCGCGTCAGGCCGGTCGCGGGCCGCCGCCCCCCACCGCTCAGTCCTCCGCGACCATCAACGCGCCGCGCCGCCGCTCCCACTCCCGATCGTAGATGACCTCGATGGTGGGCGGCTCGACGGGCTCCTCGGCCAACAGGACGCGGATGAGGGCATAGCCGGCGTGGTGGCCGGTCGTGTCGATCCAGTTGGCGTGGCCCGGATCGCGGTGGGCGAGGCAGATCTCGAAGGTGCCGTCGGGAGACACCTGGAGCTCGGCGTGGTTGAGCGACACCCGGTGCTCGCGGTACTCGAGGCTCTCCATCCACGCGTTGTACAGGCAGAAGCTCCAGTAGCGCGCGCGGGGCACCTTGCCGCGCACGAACATCACCTGGTCGGCGCCGAAGCGGTACCAACACGCGACGTAGGTGTTGTCGGGCGTGGGGAAGAGCGCGGCGCCCTCCATGTTCACGAAGCGGTTGAGGAGGCCGGTGCTCGCCATCTTCCAGGTCTGCTGCGTGCGCTCGAAGACCACCTCGAGGTTGCGGCGGGCGCGGTCCAGGGCCGTGGCCAAGGCGCGGGGCTCCAGCGCGGTCGGCGCCGGGGCGTCGACCCGCTCGATCTCGAGGTCGACCGGGGCCTGGCGCCAGCGCTCGGTGAAGTACTGGCGCACCATCACCGTGATCTCGTCTCCGGCGCCCTGCACGTCCGCTTCCGGCTCGGCGCTGACGATCAGATCGAAGGTGCCGTCGGCGGCGACGAACTCCCGATCGTGGCGGTGGGCGCCGCACTGCCCCCCCTTGCGGTAGAGCAGGAGCCCGACGTAGGTGGTGCCCTCGGGGACGCGCCCCCGGATGCGATACCGCCGACCGCCCCCGAGGCGGATGGGTGCGCGCCAGTAGTCGGCGTCGGGGTTGTCCGCGAACATCTTTCGGGTGGGACCCTCGGCGTGGTGGAAGCGGGGGTGGTCGGGGTCGCCCTCCTCGACGAACAGGTCGACGCTGGCGGAGAGCATGCGGAGGAGGAAGCGGCGGCCCTCGACGTTGTCGAGGTCGGCGGGCATGCGGAGGTTGGCCTCGATGCGGCGTGCGGCGTCGAAGAGCGCCCCGAGGGACGCGCTGACCGCCGCGATGGGCGGTGCCTGGAGCGCGCCCAGGTCGTAGCCGAGCTCGCGCGCGAGGGTGTGGGTGTCGGGCGAGACCGAAGCCGGGTCGAACCCTTCGAGCCAGGCGGTCGCGAGCTCGGGCTGGATGCGGCCACGCCCGGCGAGGTTGGGGTCGCCGACCGCGCGCGCGCCGCTGGGGCCTTCGCGCATGCGATCGCCCTCGTAGGGGGTCAAGAGCGCCTCGTGGAACGGCAGGTCGAGCTCGGCGCAGACGCGCTCGAGCGCCGGGCGCGCGTCGGTCACGAGGTCTTCGTAGCGGACGGTGCTCTTGGGGCCGCGCACGCCGGCGAGGAAGTCGCGGATCGTGCGGTTGGCGTGCACCCAGATGTCGCGGGCGTCGGGTGCGTAGCCCTGGAGCATGACCTCGGCCATCGGCATGTTCTCGATGCTGCGGGTGACGCTGCCGGGATGGCGCACGATCCACAACCACCGCGCGTCGGGGAACCACCGTGCGAGGCGGGCGAGCGCGGCCGGATCGGCCCCGAGGTGCGGGCACTTGTCGACGAGGATGCGCGCGCCGAGCTGCGCCTGGAGCCAGGCGTAGACCTCGGGCACGGTCAGCGCCTCCAGCGACGCCTCCACCGCCTTGGCGGCGTCGACCCCGATGCCCTGGAGCTCCATGATGGTGCGGCGCAGGCCGCCCTTCTCCCAGAAGCGCTCGTCGAGCTTCTTCCGACGCTCCGCCATCGTGGCGAACGGCGCGATCACCATCTCCGGCGGGGAGAAGAGCTGCGGGTGACCCGCGAGCATGACCCGCAACAGGGTGGTGCCACTGCGGGGGGCGCCGAGGACGAAGAGGGGTGCGGGCACATCAGACTCCGAGGTCCGGGGAGCCTATCGGTTAGCAGCCGCCGATGGCTCGGTTCCGGCGTGTCGATCTGCTCGCGGCCCACCAGTGCGCGCGCCGCCTGTGGCTCCAGTCCCGTCCGGGCGAAGGGGAACGCGCCGGCCCCCGCGCCGACGACCGCGACATGGTGCGCGTGGCGGCCCGGCGGCGGTTCCCCGGGGGGGTGGCGGTCGACCAGCGGGCGGCGGTGGCGGAGCGGGTGGCGCAGACCTGGGCGTTGCTCGAACGGCCCGAGGTCCCTGCGATCTTCGACGCGACGATGGTGTACGCCGACGTGGTCGTGCGGTGCGCGATCCTCGCCCGGGTGGCGGGCGGGTTCGTGGTGGTGGAGGCCAAGAGCGCCAACAGCGTCGGCGAAGCCCACGAGCTCGACGTCGCCGCGTCGGCGTGGGTGGCGGAGCGCGCCGGCGTGCCGATCGTGGGCCGGCAGCTCCTGCACCTCGACGGCAACTATGTCCGCGGGGCCGAGCTGGACGAGCAGGCGCTCTTCTCGGTCGTCAACGTCCCCGCGCACGACTTCGCGGCCGCCGCCGCGAAGCTGGCGGCCCTCGACGTGTGCGAGCCCGAGATCGCCGTGGGCCTGCACTGCACCCGGCCGCGTGAGTGCCCGTGGCGCGACCACTGCGCCCCCCGCAAGGACACGCCCACGTCGGTGCACCGCCTCCCGCGTGGCGGGAAGCTGGCGCAAGACCTCGCGGGGCTGGGGATCGACGACGTGCGCGACATCCCGCGCGACGTGCGGCTGAACCCGAGCCAACAACACGCGGTCTGGGCGCTGTTGCACGACCGGGAGTACATCGGCCAGGGCCTCGCCCCTGCGCTCCGCAACGTGCGGTGGCCGCTCCGCTTCCTGGACTTCGAAGCGTGCCAACCGGCGGTGCCGCGCTGGCCGGAGACCTCGCCGTTCCAGCAGGTGCCGACCCAATGGTCGATGCACGTGGAGCACGCCGACGGCCGGGTGGAGCACCTCGAGTTCCTGCACGACACCGACAGCGACCCGCGGGAGCCCTTCGTCCGCAGCCTGGTGGAAGCGTGCGGGAGCGAAGGCAGCATCGTGGTCTACAGCGGCTACGAGGCGAACACGCTCCGCGGCCTGCGCGACCGCATCCCCGAAGCCTGGGCCGACCTGGAGGGCCTGGTGGGGCGCATCTGGGACCTGCTCCCGGCCGTGCGCGACCACTACTACCACCCGGCGCTCGACGGCAGCTTCTCGATCAAGGCGGTCCTGCCCGCGGTGTGCCCACACCTGGACTACCGCGATCTGCGCATCGCCGACGGCATGACCGCGGCGGCGGCGTGGTTGCGGATGATCGGCCCCCGCACCCCGCCGGAGGAGCGGGCGGTGACACGGGCCGACCTGTTGGCGTACTGTGCGCGCGATACCCTGGCGATGCTCGAGGTCCGGAAGGCCCTCGTCGCCCGGTCGGGAGGCTAGGTTGCCCAGGCTCATCATCAGCGGCGTCGGCGGAAAACACGGGGTCTTCGAGCTCCGCGAGGGCGAGTACGTCATTGGCCGCGACGCCGACGCGCAGATTGTCCTGCCCAACGTCTCGGTGAGCCGGCACCACGCCAAGCTCGTGGTCAGCGCGTCGCAGACGTTGTTGGAGGACATGGGCTCCGGCAACGGCACCACCGTCAACGGCAACGTGGTCCTGCAGGCGAAGCTCGCCGCCAAGGACGAGATCAAGATCGGGAAGTTCTCGTTGGTGTACCTGGGCGACACGCGCGCCGACGAGTTCCACAAGGGGCGCAACGTCCGGTACATGGCCGCCTACGAAGCCCGCGCCGCCGAGGTGAGCCACGACTCGACGTTCGTGCTCAGCAAGGACGCGCTCAAGGCCATGGCCAACCAGAGCCGGCTGGTCGAACAGGCGCGCGTGGTCCTGGTGCGCGACCCGAGCAAGTTCTGGCACCCGGAGGACCGCCCGCTGAGCTTCGGCGACAGCTCCGCGTTGGTCGGGGTCAACGGCTGGTTCATCTGGGGCAAGGTGGCCGAGATCACCTGGGATGGTGCGCGCCACGTGCTGCACCGCCGGGCGTGGTGGGTGCCGATGAAGGTCAACGACGCGGCCACCACCAGCGTGCAGCTCAAGCACAACGACCGCATCCACATCGGGGAGAGCAGCTTCCGCTACGAAGGCGAGGCCCGGTAGCGCGACGCGCGCCACCGCCGTAGACTCGGGCCATGATCGTGCTCCTGCTCGCGTGTTTCGGCTTCTCCGAAGACCCCTGCGACGACTACTGCGCCGGTGTGTGCGACTGCGAGTCGGCCGACGCATGTGACGACTGCTACGCGGTGTACGAAGGGGCCGATGCCGCCTTGCAGGACGAGTGCGAAGCGGCCCTGCTGGACTACGTCTGCGAGGCCGACACCGCCGGGTGAGCGCGGCGCACGACCGACACATATGTCCGGCGCTCGTAAAGTCCGTCCCCCCGTCGCCCGAAGTGTGCTTCCGATCTCCGCGGTTCTCGCGTAGACTCGGGCTCGGTATCGGGAGCAAGCGTGACTCTGGTCCTCCTCTTCGCCGCCTGCGGCGACACTTCCGTCGCCCTCGAGGGTGCGCCGCCCTTGAGCGGCACGCCTGCCGACGCCCCGTGGGGCACCGCCGACTGGACCGTCGAAGAAGACGGCACCGGTGACTTCACCTCGATCCAGGACGCGATCGACGCCGCGACCGACGGCGACTGGATCCTCGTCGGGCCGGGCTCCTACGGGGAGAACCTGAACTACGACGGCAAGTCGTTGTGGATCTCCAGCCGCGAAGGCCAGGAGACCACCACCCTGGACGCGCAGCGCGGCGGGTACGCGGTGCAGGCGAGCCACGGCGAGAGCAGCGAGACGGGGTTCGTGGGCTTCACGGTGCAGAACGCGCGTGACGCCGCGTTCTACGTCGAGCTGGCCTCGCTCCACATCGAAGACGTCACGATCACCGACACCAGCGGGTCGTACACCGTCTTCGGCAGCGGCGCCGACGTGGAGCTGCAAGACGTGGTCTTCGAGAACAACACCCAGAGCACGGCGGGCATCTACATGTCGCGCGGCTCGCTCCAGGCCAACGCGATCACCATCGACTGCGACCGCGGCAGCTACGCGGTGTACACCGGCCACGGCTACGCGCAGATCGACCAGTCCACCCTGACCTGCGGCCGCGGGGGCTACTCGTTCGTGTCGGAGCACACCACCGGCACGATCACGCGCTCGTGGTTGGTCGGGAACTTCAGCGTCACCAACGAGGACGACCACCCCTACGACTACGTCGGGCTCATCAACAGCGTGCTCGAAGGCAGCATGGCGGTCACCTACGGTGGCCTGCTCATCCGCAACTCGGTGGTCGACGGCGGCGGCGTCGCGTTCAGCGAGTTCGCCGAGGACCCGGGCACCCCGCAGATCGAGAGCTCGGTGTTCCTCAACAGCACCTGCGCGCTCAACCTCACCGCGACCACCGCCACCGTGCGCAACAACGCGTTCTGGGACACCACGGCGAGCTGCACCGCCTCGGTGTACGTCGGCGTCGACGGCAACCTCGACGACGACCCCGAGATGGTCGACGCGGCCAGCGGCGACTACCACCTGACGGCACGCTCGCCGCTGGTGGATGCGGGGGTGGACGACTCGGCGTACGACGACGTCGACGGCAGCCGCAACGACATCGGCCTCTACGGCGGGAAGTACAACATGGACGGGGGGTGGTGACCATGCGACTTCTCACCTGCGCGGGCGCCGCGGCGCTCCTCTTGGGCTGCGAGCCCGTCGGAAGCATCAAGATCGAAGGGGTCGACACGGCGAGCGACGGCGATGCCGACGCGGACGCCGACGGAGACACCGACGCGGACAGCGACGCCGACACCGACACCGCGCCCGACCCGGACGTGGAGGAACCGGTGCCGGACATCGTGGTGGACTGCAAGGGCTCCGGCGACTTCGAGGAGATCCAGGACGCGATCGACGCGGCGGTCTCGCCCGCCCGCATCGGCGTGAAGAAGTGCGAGTACCACGAGCGCCTCGACTTCCTCGGCAAGATCATCGACCTGTACGGCATCGACGGCAGCGCCGACACCATCCTCGACGGCGACCAGGGCGGCACGGTCGTCGACATCGAGGAGCTCGAAGCGGGGTGGACGCGTTTCGCAGGCTTCACGGTGACCGGCGGCTACGACCCGGCCGACGGCGCGGGCATGGAGATCACCAAGTCTTCGGTGGAGCTCGAGGACGTCGTCTTCGAAGACAACGAGGGCTACACCATCGTCCGCTCGAACTGGGGCAACGTCGACATGGTCGACGTGACGGTCGAGGGCAACGACGTGGACCCGGCGGGCCAGGCGGTGTTCGCCGACGGCGGCAACCTGAACATGGACCGCACGACCATCGACTGCGACGGCGGCGCCCAGGGGCTGTACCACCACGTCCAGTTGGTCGCCGCGGACAGCACGATCACCTGCGACAGCGGGTACGGCGTGTACAACTACCACGGCGAGGAGTACCTGGTCCGGAGCCGGTTCGAGGGCGGGGTCGCGGGGTACTACGCCCACGACACCGAGAGCACGGCCGAGGAGCCCGACAGCCCGAGTGAACGTTTCTACGCCGAGAACAGCGTGTTCCTGGGCGGCAGCGTGGGCGCCGACGTGAAGTACATGACCCTGCACCTGTCCAACTCGGTCTTCTCCGGCGGGGACAGCGGCCTGCAGATGACGGCGTGCAGCTCGTCGAGCTGGGGCGTGAACAACGTCTACATCGAGTCGGCGTGCGGCATCACCGGCGACCAGGCGTTCAGCGACACCTACGGCGCCTACTGGGACAACACCGCGGATGGATGCGGCGTGAACGCGCGTCCCGAGGTGAGCGCCGATCCCGAGTTCGTCGACTTCCCCGACGACCTGACGCTCGACGCGGGCTCCCCGCTCATCGACGCCGGTTCGCCCTCGTGGGACGATCCCGACGGCTCGCGGAGCGACATCGGTCGATACGGCGGTCCGCACGGGTGGTAGGGGCGGTGCGTCGGGCAAGACGCGGCGCCCACGGGCGCGGGTCGGCGGCTTCGGCGGCGGGCACACGCGGCACAAGCGGCGGACACCGAAACAATGTTACCCCCGGGTCCTGCCGGGCCGGGTGGAATTGGCGCTCGCTCCGCCGCGGATTCGCAAGCGAACCCGCGCTCCGCTCGCACTTCGGGCACCCACGCTCGCTGGCGGCCCGCCCGCCATCGGTCCGAGGGCGGGCCGCCTCGCTGAGGGTGGAAGGGGCAGGTGGGCCGGCGGGCCCCCGGCGCGCGAAGCGCGTTGGGGTGCTGGCACACCACCCGCCGCGTCACCGAACCGGCGGCCGGCAGCGGCGCTTGGCACAACGGGGGGCGCCGAACCGCGAGGGGCTGGCTGCTCCGACGCACGGTCGGTGAGCAAGGCGACGTCGTACTTCGAGCGGTATTTTCGCGGCGGCTCCGACGCACGGTCGGTGAGCAGGGCGACGTCGAACTTCGAGCGGTTT
>SXOM01000073.1 GCA_005776735.1 Pseudomonadota bacterium | reverse complement strand
GCCGAAGTCTTCGGCGAGGCCGAGCTGGGTGTACTCCACGCCGAGGGCGAAGTCGCCGAGCTCCACCGGGTCGCGAGGAACGCCCGTGTCCTCGGGCGGCGGACAGCCGGCGCAGGCAGGGAGGAACACCAGGATCGCAGGAGGGAGGCGCATGGGGGAGAGTGTAGCGCGGGGGGCGGTCAGCTCCCTCCCTCGAAGTTGCAGTTGAGCAGGTTGCAGCTCCGCGTGCACGTGTGCACCTCGTACCGCCGCCGCAGCGCCCGCGTGTCGTGCCACACCTCGGCGAGCGGCCGACCGTCCGCGACGTTGCCGATGGGCTCGAGGAAGTAGCAGAGCCGGATGTTCCCGGAGGGGTCGAACGCGAGGTCGGAGTGGCCGGCCTTGCACACCTGCCCGTTGGCTACGCTCGGGTCGCGGAAGTAGCCGCGGAACGCCTCGAGCTGGCCCACGGGGTTGCACACCTTGCCCGCCGCCCGCCGCTCGGCGACCAGCACGTCGATCGCGGCGTCGATGGGCCCGAGGTCCGTGGGCCACAAGGCGCTGCGCCGCCACCAGCCCGGGTCGTGCGCCACCGTCCCGAAGTTCTGGTACAGCGGCTGCACCACCAGCTCGTACCCGCGCGACCGGCACCACTCCAACAAGAGCGGCACCTCGGCCGCGTTCTGCGCGTGCAGGATGCAGGAGATGATCACCCGTGGGTTGGGAAGGCGGTCCAGGCGGTCGCACGCCTCGCGGACCTTTGCCCAACTTCCAGGCTTGCCCCGGCTGTGATCGACGGTTGCTTCGTGAAACCCGTCACACGAGAGGTAGGCCACGGACACCCCGGCGTCGGCCAGGGCGTGGGCCCGCCGGTCGGTCAACAACCACGCATTGGTGTTGAAGGTGACGGTGAAGCCGCGGTCGGTCGCGCGCTTCATCAGCCGCTCCAGGTCGGTCCGCAAAAGCGGCTCCCCCCCGACGAAGTTCATCGCCACCGGCCCGAGCCACACCGCCAGCTCGTCGATGACGCGGGCCCAGGTGGCCTCCGGGAGGTCCTCCGCCTCGTTGCGGTAGATGTCGCAGTGCGCACACGGCAAGAAACAGCGGTCGGTCACCGACAGGTGCACCTGCGTCGGCAGGCCGGGCGCCGCCCGCAACCGCGCCCACGCGAGCGCCGCTTCGCCGAGACGTCCGGGCGTCAGGCCCACTGCGCGATCTCGTCGGGGCGGACGTCGGTGTAGTTGGCCGAGCGCGGGATGTAGCAGCCCGCGCAGGCGGGCAGCCCGTCGTACCGCCCGGCGGCGGCGCCGGCGCGCGCCCGCCGCATCCGCTCGCCCCACCACAGCTCGCTGAGCGGGGTGTCCGCGACGTTGCCGAGCACGTTCTCCAGTCGATTGTCGCGGACACAGGTGGTCACCCGGCCGTCCCACCCCACCACCGGGCTCTTCCACAAGCACCCACACACCCCGGGCCCCGGACGCACCTCGGTCGGCGTGGCCTCGGGCGCCGGGAGGGCCACGCCGAGCGCCGCCATCGCGGTGCGGAACGCCGTGTTGGCCCGCGCCTGGGCCGCGGGCGTGGGGGCGTCGAGCTGGCGGAAGAACACCACGGCGTCGGTGCCGTCGGGCACCCGCTGCGCCGCCGTCCGCACCGCGAGCCCGCGCCGACGACACGCCGCCTGCCAGCGTCCGGCAAAACGAGGCACCTCGTGGGCGTTGTTCTCCCCGACGATCATCTGGAAGACCGGCCGCGGCCACGGCGCCCCGCGCGCGGCGAGCTGGTCGAGGAATGTATCGACGTTCTGCACGACGGCATCGAACTGATCGCGCCCCTTGACACATCGATATGTATCAGATGTGTCAGCGTCGAGGGACAGGTGCCAGGTCTGCGGGACCGGCGCGGCGTTGAGCGCGGCGCGCACGCGGTCGCGGCCAAGGTGCGTGGCGTTGGTGTGCAGCTCCACGCGCGCGAAGGTGCGGTGCTCGACCGCGGCGCGCAGGCCCGCCTGGTACAGCGCGCCGAAGTCGGGGTGCAGAAGCGGCTCCCCCAGCCAGAACGGGATCAGCGTGTCGAAGCGGGCCCCCACCGCGGCGAGGTCGTCGAGCACGGCCTGGAAGCGCGCCACGGGCATGAACCCCACGCGCGCATGGTGCGGGTGCGCAGCGCCCTCGGCCACGGTGCAGTGCACGCAGGCGAGGCTGCACTGGTTGGTCGTCTCGAGGACGAGGTAGCTGCCGGCGAGAGGGGGCGGGACCACGGCCCCCCGATCTTACTCGTACTCGTGGTGGATGCCGCCCTCGTCGGCCGGCGGAGTGGCGACCGGCGGCCCCTCGGGCTGCGGCGAGCCGGCCTCGTCCCGCCGGGCGTCGGCCGACCCGGCCGGTGCCCAGTAGCCCGGGACCCACGAGCCTTCTTCGTCGTAGTACCCGTCGACCCACGCCTGGCCGGGGCGCCCCTCTTCACGCCAGTACCCGTCGACGTACACGGTGCCGGTCCAGTAGCCGGGGACCCACAGCCAGCCGAGCCGCACCGCCGACGGGCGCCAGTAGCCGGGGCGCCACCGCGGCCCGAGCCACGCCCCTTCGACCCACACCCAGCCCGGCCGCGCCGCCGGCGCCCAGGCGGGCGCCCACGGGTCGACCACCACCGAGACCCGCGGCCCCGTGACGAGCACGCGGGGCGGCGGCCGGTGGCGCGGGCGCGCCTCGGCGACCGTGGCGCTGAACAGGGCGGCGAGGGCGAGGAGCAGGGGGCCGGTGCGCATCGGAGGACTCCGCGAGTTGGACACCTCCTACGCCCGCCGACGCCCGCACCTTCGACGGGCTCGGCTTCCGTGACGATTTTTCACGCCGCCGCGGACCGCCCGGCACACCTGCCCGCTTCGGGACGGTCGCGGGGCGGGCCCCACCCCGAACGAACGCCCGGCCGGTTATCGGCGCCCATGGCGCTCGACCTCGACTCCCTGCTCTCCGCGCTCCCGAAGACCGACCTGCACGTGCACCTCGACGGTTCGCTGCGGCTCGGCACCTTGATCGATCTCGCGCAAACGCGGGGCGTGGTGCTGCCGTCCACCACGCCCGAAGGACTGTGCGAAACGGTGTTCAAGGAACACTACGCCGATCTTCCGGAGTATCTGGCTGGGTTTGCGTGGACCTGCGCGGTGATGCAGGACGCCGAGGCCCTGGAGCGGGTGGCCTACGAGTTCGCGCTCGACAACTGGTCGGAGGGCGTACGCTACGTCGAGGTCCGGTTCGCCCCGCAACTGCACCAGAACGACCGTCTGAACACCCGCGCGGTGCTCCAGGCGGTCAACGCGGGGCTCGCCCGCGCGCAGCGTGAGCTCTCCGCGGCGCTGCGGCCCGAGGAGCCCGAGTTCCGTTACGGCATCATCGTGTGTGCGCTTCGCATGTTCACCGAGCACTTCTCGGTGTACTACCGACAACTTCTTCGTGCCCTGCCGAGCGCGCCGCGCCGGAAGGTCGCCGGGCTGGCGAGCCTGGAGCTGGCGCGGGAGGCGGTGTGGGCCCGCGACGAAGCCGGGATTCCGGTGGTCGGCTTCGACCTGGCGGGCCAGGAGGACGGCTACCCCGCGTTGGACCACCAGGAGGCGTACGCGTTTGCGCACGCCAACTTCCTGCACAAGACGGTGCACGCCGGCGAAGCGTACGGTGCCGAGTCGATCTTCCAGGCGATCACGGCGTTGCACGCCGACCGGATCGGCCACGGATACCTGCTCTTCTCGCCGGAGCGCATCCAGGATGCGCGCATCCCCGACCCGGCCCGCTACACCCAGCGCCTGGCCGAGTACATTGCCGATCGGCGCGTGACCGTCGAGGTGTGCATCACCTCCAACCTGCAGACCAACCCGAGCATCGGCACGGTCGAGGCGCACGCCGTGCGCAAGATGCTCGACCGGCGCATCAGCGTGGCGATCTGCACCGACAATCGCCTGGTCTCGCACACGACCGTCTCGCGTGAGGTCGGCCTGGCCGTGCGCCACGCCCGCCTGACCACCCGCGAGCTGCGCGACATCGTGATCCACGGGTTCAAACGAAGCTTCTATCCGGGCAGCTACGCCGAGAAGCGGCGCTACGTGCGCAAGGTCATCAACCACTGCGACGCGGTGCTGGCGGCGCATGGGCTGTACGCCGATCGGCCCGACGGCGCGCGGCCGTTGGTGGAGCTCGCGGGCTGAACCCGCCGCCGGCCGGCTTGCACCGGCGGCGTCGACGTCGTATCGTGCCCGCAATGTCCTTCACCCCCGGCGAGCGCGACGCCCTCATCGTGGACCACCTCCCGCTCGTCCGGATCATCGCCGGCCGGCTCGCACGGCGGCTGCCGCCGAGCGTCGATGTGGACGAGCTGATCAGCGTGGGCACCGTGGGCTTGATCGACGCGATCGACCGGTTCGACCCCACGCGCGGCGTCCCGTTCAAGGGTTTCGCGGACATCCGCATCCGCGGCGCGATGGTGGACTACCTGCGCGGCATCGACCCGGTGTCCCGCGCGGCGCGCCGCCGGTCCGACCGCCTCGAGCACAAACGCGCCGAGCTGCGCAACCGCCTCGGTCGTGCGCCGACCCGCGAAGAGATGGCGCGGGCGCTGGAGCTGTCGGTCGACGCGTACGACGACATGGTCGATCAGGCCCGCCTGTTCACGGTCGTCAGCATCGACACGCCGGTCGACGAAGAGGGGGGCACGACCATCGTCGACCAGACGGCGAGCAACGACGTCAGCGTCATCGACGCGTGGGTCGAGGCCGAGCTCACCGACGAGATCGTCACGGCCATCACGCACCTGCCCGAAAAGGAAAGGTTGGTGGTGACGAAGTTCTACCTCGAGAGCCGCACCCTCAAGGAGATCGGCGCCGAGCTCGGGTTCACCGAGTCGCGCGCCTGCCAGCTCGCAAAGGCCGGCACCGCGCGCATGCGCCAGCGGTTGTTGGCGCGCGGGTGAGGTTCGAGGCGGGCACGCCGCGGCCGGCCGCGTCGAGCCACCGGGTCCGGTGCGCGCCCGACGGGAAGCGTTAAGCGCCGGCCCCTCCCCGAGAGTGTCATGCGCCGCGTCTACGACAACCTCCTCGACGCCATCGGCGACACGCCGGCCGTGAAGCTCAACCGCGTGGCCGCGGCGATGCCTGGCACCCTGTATGCCAAAATCGAAGGCACCAACCCCGCGTCCTCCGGCGCCGAGCGGGCCGCGGTCCGCATGGTGGAGTCGTTGGAGGCGGGCGGCCGCCTGAAGCCGGGAGGCACGCTGGTCGAGGCCAGCTCGGCCAACGCCAGCGCCGGCCTGGCGATGATCGCGGCGGTGCGCGGCTACAAGGCGGTCTTCGTGGTCGAGGACAAGACCGCCGAGGAGCGGCGCGCGGTCCTTCGTGCGTACGGGGCCCGCGTGGTCGTGGCGCCCTCGGACCTCGACGGCGACGACCCGCAGAGCACGGTGAGCGTCGCGCGCCGGATCGTGGAGGAGACGCCGGGCGCGGTGGTGGTCGACACCGCCAACGACCCGGAGAACGCCCGCGGCCACTACCTGAGCACCGGGCCGGAGCTGTGGGCCCAGTTCGACGGCAAGGTCGACGTCGTGGTGGTCGGGCTGGGCACGGGCGGGACGATCTCCGGCGTCGGGCGATTCCTCAAGGAAAAGAACCCCAAGGTCAAGGTGATCGGCGTCGACCCGGTGGGTTCGTTGTACTTCGACTACTTCCACACCGGCCAGCTCACCAAGCCCTATGCGTACAAGGTCGAGGGCATCGGCGCCGACGCGCTCCCCGCGACGATGGACTTCTCCTGGGTGGACGACGTGGTGCGCGTCAACGACAAGGAGAGCTTCCTCACCACCCGCCGCCTGTTGCGCGAGGAGGGCATCCTGACCAGCTCCGCGGGCGGGGCGGCCGTGGCCGGCGCCGTGAAGTGGATGCGGCAGAACGCGGCGGCGGGGGTGCGCGCGGTGGTGCTCTTGCCCGACGGCGGCACGCGGGCGCTGGCGACCGTGTTCAACGACAACTGGATGCGCGAGAACGGCTTCTTGGAGCCAGAGATCGGCCTCGGGCAGGTGCGCGACCTGGTGGACAACAAGGGCGCGGTCCGCGAGCTCGTGGCCGCCGCGCCTGGGCAACGCGTGGCGGAGGTCATCGGGCTGATGAAGCTGCACGGCGTTTCGCAGGTGCCGGTGCTCGACGACGGCAAGGTCGTCGGCGTGCTGCACGAGTCGCGCCTGCTCGAGCGGGCGCTGGACACCGCGGGCAGCAAGCGCGGCAGTGGCGACGTCCGCGAGCTGTGCGAGGCCAACTTCTGCACGGTGGACGCGGACACCGACGTGGGCGTGCTCACGGAGCTGTTCAAGCGCGCGAAGGTGGCGTTCCTGATCGACGAGAAGGGCCGGCCCATCGACATCATCACGCGGATCGACCTCATCGACTACATCAGCAACGTGACCAGCGCCGGGCGCGCGTAGGGCGTCGGGCACGACGCGGCGCCCCGGGGCGCGGGTCGGCGTCTTCGGGCGGGGAAACGCCGGGCGTGGGGAGGTACGAGGTCACCCCCGGGTCCTGCCGGGTCGGGTGAAATTGGCGCTCGCTCCCCCGCCAGTTCGCCGCAAGCGGCGAACCGGCGCTCCGCTCGGCCAATTCCACCCGACCCGTCACCCGCCGCGTCACCGAACCGGCCAACGCGGGGCGGCGTTTGGCACAACGGCAGGACGCCGAACCGCGAGGAGCTTGCTGCACCGACGCCGGTCGGTGAGCGTGGCGATGTCGAACTTCGACCGGGTTGGGTGCATCGACGCCGGGCGGTGAGCGTGGCGACGGCGTGGCGGCGGCCAGCGCCGCGGCCGGGCGCTCGACGCGCCGCGGGGCTCGTCTTAGGACGCGCCCCCTCAGGAGCTCGCATGCACGGCAAGAAGCACGGATTCGACACCCTCGCCGTCCACGCGGGGCAGTCGCCCGACCCCACCACCGGCGCGGTCATGACCCCGATCTACCAGGTGTCCACCTACGCCCAGGACGGCGTGGGCGGACACAAGGGCTACGAGTACAGCCGCACGGACAACCCGACGCGCACCGCGCTCCAGGACTGCCTCGCCGCCTTGGAGGGCGCGAAGTTCGGCCTGTGCTTCGCGTCGGGTCTGGCCGCCACCGACGTGATCCTGCGCTCGCTGGTGGCCCCGGGCGACCTCGTGGTGTGCGGCGACGACGTGTACGGCGGCACCTACCGCCTGTTCGACAAGGTGCTGCAGCCGTGGGGCATGCGCTTTGCCTACGCCGACTTCTCCGTCGCCAACCCGGTCGAGGCCATCCCCACCGGCACCCGCATGGTGTGGCTCGAGACGCCGACCAACCCGCTCTTGAAGGTGTCGGACATCGCCGCGGTCGCCGCCCGGTGCAAGGCCGTCGGCGCCCTGCTCGTCGTCGACAACACCTTCGCCACCCCCTACTTCCAGCGGCCCCTCGCCCTGGGCGCCGACATCGTCGTCCACAGCGTCACCAAGTACATCAACGGCCACAGCGACGTGGTCGGCGGTTTTGCCGCCCTCAACGACGAATCGCTCCACACCAAGATGAAGTTCCTGCAAAACGCCGCCGGCGCCGTGCCCGGCCCCCAGGACGTGTGGCTGACCCTCCGCGGGGTCAAGACGCTCGGCGTGCGCATGGAGCGCCACCAATCCAACGCGGCGCGGATCCTCGAGTTCCTCCGGAACCACCCCGAGGTGGCCCGTGTATACCACCCCATGGACTCGGCGGTCGCCCGTACGCAGATGTCGGGATTCGGCGGGATGATCAGCTTCGATCTCGTGGGCGACCTCGAGCGTGCGCGGCGGTTCGTGGCCGCCACCAAGCTGTTCACGCTCGCCGAGAGCCTGGGCGGTGTCGAGAGCCTGATCGAGACCCCGGCGTTGATGACACACGCGAGCATCGAACCGGAGAAGCGTCGCGCCGCCGGCATCGAGGATGGGCTCATTCGCCTGAGCGTCGGGATCGAGAGCGCCGACGACCTCGTGGCCGACCTCGCCCACGCCTTCGAGGCCTCGCGG
>SXOM01000555.1 GCA_005776735.1 Pseudomonadota bacterium | reverse complement strand
CGGCGCGAGCCCCGCGGTCGACGCCGGCCGGCCGCCGGACCGTGCGCGCTTCGGGCCGGTCGCGGGCCGGCCGCCATTCGGGCCAGATCCCCCAGCCCACGGTGGGTGAAATTTCACAGATTCCGAAAATTGCGACCGTTACAGGCAGATCGAAACGTGGCACGCGTCGTGTATGTACCCGGGCAGAGGCTAGACATGGACCTGAAGACCATCCGCGCAGAGCTCGAACTCCGTCGGGCCACCCTGGTGAAGCGGAACGCCAAGATCGAGGCCCGCCTGCGCCGTGACGGCGAGGGCCTGGCCGCGGACTGGCCGGACCAGGCCCAGCAGCGGGAGAACGACGAGGTGCTCGAAGGGCTCGACAGCGCCGGGCGCGCCGAGCTCGTCGCGATCGACGGTGCGCTCGGGCGTGTGGCCGACGGCAGCTACGGGGCGTGCCTGGAGTGCGGCGAGCCCATCGCCGACAAGCGGCTCGCCGCGGTTCCGACCGCGACGTTGTGCATCGACTGCGCCGAGTAGCTCAGGCTTCTTCGGTCGGATCGCCTTCGAGGCGGCTCGGGTCGGGCAACAGGATGTAGCCCCGCTGCGTGTCGCCGAGCATCGCGCACGACGTCTCACCGTTTTCGCCGAGCCACGCCGCCACGTAGGCGACGAGGAGCGCCTCGAGCCGCTCCTCGAGCTCGCCGAGACGGGTGCCGTTGAGGTCGGGCAGGTGCGCGCTCATCAGCGCATCGAGCGCAGGGGAGGGCAAGAGCGCGGGCGGACCCGCGTACAGCCGCTCGACGATGAGCTCGCGGAAGCGGGCGACCGCCTCCTTGCGGCTGCCGATCGGGCCGGCCTTCATGCGGACCGGACGGTCGACCCCGAAGAGCAGGACCTGCGCGGACTGCGTGTGCGTCTCGATGAGGCGCTCGGCGGCGTGCGAGTTGGGATCGATGTTGAAGCCCATCCGCGCGAGACCCTTGGCCATCGTGCGTGGGTGCGAGGCGCTCACGGTGTTGTTGGCGTACTCGTCGATGCGGTAGCGGTTGAAGTGCTCCTGGAGCAGCTTGTCGCACGGCCGGGCGCCGGAGAGGTTTTCCACGATGACCGGCGCGTTGACGGCCATCACACAGCCGCTGCGCGGCCGGTTGCGGGTGAGCCACCGCAGCGTGTCTTCGTGAGCGCGCAACGAGTCCGCCGACACGAGGCGCACCCCACCGCCCTCGACACGCTCCAGCACCACGCCGCCCGAGCTGTCACGAGGGGTCCAACCGAGATCAAGTCCGAGATACCGCATCCTGCCACCTGCCCTGCTTCACGAGGTCTTCCACCGTCCGACGAGGCCCCCGACAACCCGCGCCAACCCCGAGAGGCGAGCGCCCCCCGGGCGGGCGAGCTCGACCAGTCCTGAGGCCATCGTCGCAAGCGCGGGGGTATACGGATACCACCACACCTCTTTCTGGCCGAAGAACCGATCCACGACCACCGTGCGGGGTTGCACGAGGCCGCCGAGCCCCCAGGAGGACCCGGTGACCCCGTAGCCGCTCTGCTTGCGGCCGCCCCAGGAGGCTCCCCCCATGGGGCCGGAGAAACAACAGTTGTTCACGTAGGACACGCCGCAGCGCACCCGCCGCGCGAGGGCTTCGCCGCGGGCGACGTCGCGCGTCCACACGCTGACGCACAGGCCGTAGGGCGAGTCGTCGGCCATCGCGACCGCTTCGTCTTCGGAGTCGAACGCCGCCACGGGGAGGACCGGGCCGAACGTCTCCTCGCGCCAGAGCGCACAGTCGAGCGGCACGTCGACCACCACGGTGGCCGGGTAGAAGTAGCCGTTGCCGGTGGGCTCGCCGCCGCACAGCACGCGCGCGCCCCGCGCCACCGCGTCCTGCACCTGGGCGTGCACCTTGGCCAGCGCCCGCTCGTCGATGAGCGGGCCCACGTCGTCGCCGACGCGCAGCTCCTTGGCGCGGGCGACCAGCGCCTCGAGGAACGGGGCGTACACCTTGCGGTCGACCAGCGCCCGCTCGACGCTCGCGCAGTCCTGGCCGGCGTTGTGGAACGCGCCCCACAGCACACCCTCGACCGCGCGGGGCAACTTCGCGTCGTGGAGCACCAGCGCCGCGTCCTTGCTGCCGAGCTCCAACGCGCAGGGGATGAGGTGGCCCGCGGCCCGCGCCGCAACCGCCCGCCCTCCGGCGACGCTGCCGGTGAACACCACCTTGTCGACCCCGGCGTCGACCAGGGCGGCGCC
Organism: Pseudomonadota bacterium; assembly: GCA_005776735.1. Taxonomy (GTDB): domain Bacteria; phylum Myxococcota_A; class UBA796; order UBA796; family SXON01; genus SXON01. The sequence goes on along the minus strand of SXOM01000555.1, from coordinate 1,764 downwards.
CTGCGCGGGCCCCCCCTGCACGGTGACCACCAGGTCGGCAGGGAGCACGGCGGCGAAGACCTCGGCCAGGAGCGCCCCGCAGCGTGCCGCGTGTTCGCTCGGCTTGAAGACCACGCCGTTGCCGGCCAACAAGGCCGGGACGATGGTGCGCATCGGAAGGTGCACCGGGTAGTTCCACGGCATGATGAGCGCGATGACGCCGAGCGGCTCGGGCACGACCTCGACCCGCTTGCCCGGGTAGTTGACCGGGTTGAGGTCGAGCGTGGTGGGCTCGAGCTCGTCCTCGATCACCGCCAGCCAGTGGTCGAACAGCTCGCCGAGGGTGACGACCTCGCTGGTCCACGCTTCGCCGGGGGGCTTGCCGATTTCGGCGCCGAGCACCGCGACGAGCTCGGCCCCCTTGGCCGAGAGGGCCGCGCCGAGCCGGCGCACGACCTCGATGCGATCCTCCAGCGGTCGCGCCGCCCACGCCGTGGCGGCCGCGCGACATGCGGCGACCCGCGCCGCGACCTCGCCCGCCGGGGTGCACACCAATTCGCCCACGGTCGCCCCGGTCCGGGGGTCCACCAGGACCAGGGAGTCAGCGCCGAGGCGAGCCATCACCGCGCCTTATCGTGGGCGGGGCGGGTCGGCTCCTCCAACGCCCAACGGACGGCCGGCCGGTCGAGGAACCCCTCCTTGAGCGCGCCGTCCAGGCCCTCGGCGATGCCGCGCGCCACGACGCGGGCGAGGCTCCGCGAGGCGGGCTGGTGCAGGGCGTACAGCACCTCCAGGTGCAGGACGGGGTCTTCGGACATGCGCGCTTCGCGTTCGGCCGCGTCGAGCACCTCGTGGTCGCGGCCCACCTGCGCGCCCACGAGGTACACCAGCGCCAGGTGGCGGCGGGCGCCGGTCTGGACCAGCGCGCTCACCGCGTCGTTGACCAGGCGCGCGTTCGCCGTGCGCACACCGGCCATCGCCTCGTGGAAGTGCACGCGCACCACGTCGCCCGCGGCGCGGGCGGCGTCGATGCCCGCCAGGTGCGCCGCGAGCGTGGCGGGGCCGTCGCCGAGGCCGCGCCGCAGCTCGGCGAGCACCTCGAAGTACAAGGCGCGCACCTCGTAGTGGACGCCGGCGCCGAGCACCCCCGCCACGCGGTCGAGCGCGGCGCGGGCCCCCACGAGGTCGCCGGCCCCGCACAGCGCCCACCCCCGGAGCACGTCGCTGGCCGCTTCGAACGCGGGCGCATCGGTGCGGCCGTGCAGATCGCCGGCGATCGCCACGCTGGCGAGGGAGCGGTTGAACTGCCCGCGATGACGCTGGACCCGCGCGAGCTCGAGGTAGGTGGCCGCGAGGAGCGTGCGCCGGTCGCGCCCGTGCAGCTCGCGCACCAGCCGGTGCAGGCGCCGTTCGGCTTCGCCGACCTGGCCCATCATCTGCAGCACCAGCGCGGCGCCGATGCGCGCGCTCACGGGCACGCGGTCGGTGGCCTTGGGCGTCGAGGCGACCGCGGCCTCGAACAACGACAAGGCCACGTCGAACTCGCCGCGCACCGCCGCCAGCGACCCGAGCGCGTGGAGCACGGCGGGGTCGCCGTCGGTGCGGTGCTGGCCCAGCCGCTCGACCAGGGCGTCGCTCGGGCGCGACCCCTGCGCCACGCTGAGCTCGAGCTCCAGCGCGTCGACCCGCGCCGCAGGCGGGCCGTCGGGCAGGTCTCGGGCCAACGTGGCGCCGGCCGCCAGGGCGTCGAGCGCTTCGCGCAGCCGCCCCGACACGCGCAACGCT
>SXOM01000554.1 GCA_005776735.1 Pseudomonadota bacterium | reverse complement strand
GGACGGGCGGCGCGTCCCGGTCGCTCCTCGCGCTGGAGCTGCGGCTACCCGCGGTGCCGCCCGGCCCGGTGCGTGTCGACCTGGGCGAGGCCCTCGACGCGGCGTGGACCCGCCTCTTCGCCGCCGACGGCGCCGCGATGGAGCGCGTCGACCCGGCGCTCCACGCCGCCGCCGACGCGGCGATGCGCGGCCTGGAATCCCCGGAGACGCCGGCGTTCGCCGCCGCCCTCCGGGCCCTGCGCGAGGGCTGATCAGAGCCGATCCACCTCGGCCGCATCGGAATACAGACAGTCGGCGGCATCGCCGACCGCTTCGAGCAGGTCCTGGCTGTCGCCCTGCCACACCAGGCGACCGGTGGGGCCCCAACACTGGCTCCAGGTCCAGGTCGTCGCGCCAAAACCGCCGCCGGTGACCCAGGCGTCGGAGCGCCCGCCCTGCCGAGGCACCCACCGATCCCGAACCGAGACCGTCGCGAGCGCGTCGCTGCCGTCGGCCTCCAGGTCGGTCACCGTCCGGTACTGGAAGTCGCCGAGGTCGGACGTGCGGCGGTAGGCGTAGGCCCAGTCGGTCGGGGCCTCGCCCTCGGTGCTCCAGTCCTCCACGACCACGAAGAGGTCCACCCCTTCGCGATTGTCGTAGTCGACCGTCATCAGGCCGGTCTCGGACGTGCCGCACCACTCGGCCCACCGGCCCTGATCCCAGACGAACGTGCCGTCACCGCCGGCCACGGTGGTGCCGGCGTAGTGGGTCCCGTACAGGACCGTCGCGTCTTCCCCCGCGGCGGGGTGGCCGAGGACACTCCAGCCGTACACCCCGTTCTCGCGCGACATGAGCATCGCAGCCGACACGTCGCAGTCCACCTCGTAGGGGCCCCACCGGCGGCCGTCCTCGGTGCGCTCGCTCGGCGGAAGCTCCCGCACCGCGTCGACCACGCCGAGGGTCCGCAGGACGAAGCTGTTGACACCGGAGGCGATCCCCACGGAGAGATCGACGAGATCGGCCCGATCCCCGAGGCCTCGCGCCGTGGCGTCGGTGGTGTCCGCGTCGAAGCCGAGCGTCTGGCGGGACTCGTCGGGAAGCGCGGCGAGGAAGTCGGCGTCGTCCAGGAAGATCTGGTTGCTCATCTCGCCGGTGCACGCGAAAAGGAGGAGGAGGGGCATGGTCAGAACCGATAGCCGAAGGCGAGCGCGAGCTCGGAGAAGCCCATTCCGTCGTCGCGGCCATCGACGACATAGGGCAGGTAGTGGACGCGTAACTGCAGGTCGATCTCGAACTGTCCTGGATGTAGACCAACCCAGCCCGCGAGACCCGGCGCGACGGTGAACAGCTCCTGGTCGGACACTCCCGCGTCGGGGAACCGGCGGCGCAGCCAGAACGCCTCGAGGTGCAGCCCACCGCCCGCCTGGACGACGAACTCCGGGGTGCGCCACCCCGCACCGGCCCCGAACGTCGCCGAGTCAAGGTCGACGGGCACCGGGTAGCCGAGCCCGTCGATGCTGAGCTGGCCCGTCCCCGAACCCGCGAGGAAGTCGGCCGACAGGTACTTCCCGTCGCGCCACCCGAACCGGCCCTCCAGGCCCAGGGCGCCGGTCGTGGGGAAGTAGCCGGCCTGGATCTCGGGGTCGGAGAAGCCGCGGGCGCCCACCAGCAGGTGCAGCGCCAACTTCGGGCGTTTCGCGGCGCGGATCGTGGCGTCGATGCTGCCCTTGGCCACGTCCTGTTCGTATTCGCCACTCTTGAACCGCGACGCGTCGACGGTGACCGCCGCCTTGGCGGCGAGTTGCACCTCCGCCACCGCCAGGTGGGACGGCAGCCGCTCCTGGACGAGGTACCGCCCCGGCCGCAGGGCGATGCGCCGGTCGGCCGACTGGACCTCGACCTGGGACACGTACATCCGACGGTCCAGGTCGAAGATCGCGAAGGTGCCCGGGTTGGTCGCGGGGAGCGTGAGCGTGCCGGTGTTGGCCCGCCCGAGCTCGGTCAGCACGACCTCACCGTTGGCGCTGAGGTCCCAGTCCTGCGTGGGGTGTTGCGTGCCGGAGCGGCTCGCCGAGGTCCGCAGGACGGTCTCGTGGTACACATACCGGTACGCTTCGGTCAGGGTGACCCGCCCGTCCTCGTCGTCGTCGGCGTTGCCGCTGAGCCCCGACGCCAGGTAGTGCGTGAAGTAGGAGCCGCCGATCTCGTCGGACTCCTGGCTCGCTTCGTCGGTGCCGCTGGAGGTGACGATCACCGAGCCCCGCGCGTCGAGCCGCTCTTGCAGGTCGAACACGAAGCTCGGCGCCGGCTTCCCTCCCTTGCGCCGGGTCATGCTGCCCGACTGGCAGGCATCGACGAACGCCACGCGTACGTCCGCACCACTGAGGTCGAGCAGGCTTGTCAGTTCGTCCCAACCGACGGTGGTACGCCCGAGGTGCAGCGCCGTGTCGTCCGCGTGACCCGAGTAGAAGAAATACAAGACGGCCTGGTTTCCGTTCTGTCGGGCGCTCGCGATCGGACCGCGCAGCTCCGACATCACCTTCATCAGATCGGCTCGACTCTTCCCGTACAGGGCCCGGGTGTTCATGAGCGACACCCCCCCCAACTCGGACAAGACCCCCTGCATCTTCCGGGCATCCTGCTCGGCGAAGTACAGGCGGGCGTCGCCCAACGCGCCCTCGTCGTTGCCGACCACGACCGCGAACCGCTGCACGTCCGCGAACGCCACGGCCCCGAGGAGGACCAGCGGGATCACCGCTTCTCCAAGACGAGGACGGCGAGGTCGGGGCGCGCCTGATCCAACGCCACGAGGCCGTCGATCCCCTCCTCGGCGTACACCTCGGCGACCCACGCCGCCACGGCCTCGGGGGCCTCGCCCGAGAAGCTGCCGACGAACACCTCGGGCCCCCGCGCGTCGTCCAGTTGGATGCTCCAGTCGAGCACCCGAGGTTCGCCGGGCGCGATCGGCACGGCGCCGCCGCCCTCGTCGGGCCAGTAGGTCTGGACCGTCCCCGTGCCGTCGACGCCGACCAGGACGAGGCTCTCGTAGCCGGCCGGCCCGTAGCGGAACTGAAGCCGGTCGCCCGGCCGGACCGCCGCGTCCGGCGCCCCTTCGAAGCTGTCGCCGTCGCGCAGCACGTAGTACCCGAGCTCGGCGCCGCCCTTGGTCCGCACGGGGTCGCGGTCGGGGGGCCGCAGGACCAGGAACAGGCCGGCGGCGAGCGCCGCCAACCCGCCCAGGTAGGGCGCAACTCGTCGGAAAAGCGGCACGAGCTCACCGCCGCCGGACCGGGCCGGGGCCTCGGAGGGTCCGCGGGCGGCACGTGCCCGCAGCGCGGCCGCGTCGAACGCGGGCGGTTGCGCAGCCCGCACCTCGGCGGCCCACTCCTCCACCGCGGGGTGGGCCGCGTCGGCTTCGGACAGGGGGGCCTCGCCCGCGAGGTGTCGGGAGATGGCCAGCCGCGAAGGCCGGCTCCCGTCGTTCAGCCGACCCATGGAGCACCCCCGAGCTGCCACGCGAGCCACACCATCGACGCCCCCACCACCGCGACCCCCAGCCGCTTGCGGGACCGGCGCAAGAACTCATCCAGGCGCTTGCGCAGCGTCGGGACCGAGATGCCCACCATCACCGCGGTCTCTTCTCGGGTCATGTCGTCGAAGAACAGGTGCACGACGATGCGCTGGGTGGTTTCGTCTTCCGCGCGCAGGAGCTCGCGGACACGCCCGTCGTCGAGCCGATCCACGTCGATCTCGTCGTCCTCGCGCAGCACGATGCGGTCACGCTTCTCGTCGTGTTTCTTCTGGTGGCCCTTCCGGTCGCGCAGGCGATTGAGGCACCAGTTGGTGTTGATCTGGTACAACCAGGTGAGCGGGGACGCCTCGGCGCGGAATTGTTCATGGGCGCGCAGCACCCGGGAGAACGTCTCCTGGACGGCGTCGCCGGCTTCGTCGTCGTCGCCCAGGATGCTCCGAGCACGGGCGTGCAGGATCGGTGCGTAGCGCATGTACAGCTCACTGAGGTCGGCGTCGGTGATGGTCATCGGACGAAGCTTCGACCCCCAGGCGGTGCGGCGGTGAAAGGAAATCTATGCCGGCCGGGCCGGCGACGAGGTCCGGGCGGGCCGCGGCGCTGCCAGACGACGGCGGGATGGCTTGGCCCTGTCCCGATTCCCGACGGCACGTTAGCCCCGCGCCGCATGGAGGCCAAGATGGCCGAGAGTTCCGAGCCGGTGGCCGTGTCGTGGCCCAAGGTGTTCGCGCGCATCATCATGGGCGAGTCGATCCGCGCGGTGGCCGCGCGGTTCGGCACCAACCCTCGCCGTGTCCGCCGGGCGCTGGCGCGGGCCGGCATCCGCGCCGGCGGCGTGGAGTACGGCCCACAAGGCCTCCCCGCCCTCCGGCCGTACCGCGAACGTCTGGGCAAGGTTCCCGACTCTGAAATTGCTCGCGAAGCCGGCGTGACCCCGCAGGCCATCCAAGGGCAACGCAAACGCCTCGCCGTGGCGGCGTTCCGTCCGGCCCCGAAGGCCGAGGGTGCGCCCGCCACGCCCGCGCCCACGCCCGTCGCCGGTGCCCCCGCGGCTCCCGTCGCCGCGGCCCCCGTCGCCGCGG
>SXOM01000553.1 GCA_005776735.1 Pseudomonadota bacterium | reverse complement strand
CGGGCGGCCCTCGCGTCCATCCCTCGGTCGAGGAGGGTCTGCGCGAGCGCGTCGGGGTCGGTGTGCAGGGGGCGCTCGGGCGGCGGGCCGAGCAGCAGCACCACCTCGCCGCGCACCTCATCGCCGAGCGCCTCCCGCACGTCGGCGGCGCTGCCGCGGAGCCACTGCTCGTGCGCCTTGGTGAGGTTTCGCGCGACGCACACGGGCCGCTCGGCCCACGCTCCCGCGAGCCACTCCAGCGTGTCGCCCAGGCGTTGCGGCGACTCCAGGAAGCAGAGCGTGGCGCGCAAGCCGCGCAGCTCGTCGGCGAGCGCGGCCCGTGCGCCCGTCTCGCGGGGGAAGAAGCCGCCGAAGAAGAAGCGGTCGACCGGCAACCCCGCGCCCACCAGCGCCGCGAGGGGGGCGCTGGCGCCGGGCAGCACGTCGACGCCGAGGCCCGCCTCGACGCAGGCCCGGACCAGGCGGAAGCCGGGGTCGTTCACCAGCGGCGTGCCCGCTTCGCTCACCAGCGCCAACGATTCGCCGGCAACCAGGCGCGCGAGGACCTCGGGGATGCGCTCGGCTTCGTTGTGATCGTGCAGGCTCACGCAGCGCGCACGCTGGCCGTGGTGGGCCAAGAGCGCCTGGGTGGTGCGGGTGTCCTCGCAGTACACCGCGGCGGCCTCGCGCAGCACCCGGAGCGCACGAAGCGTGATGTCGTCGGCGTTGCCGATGGGTACGGCCACCACGGCGAGGCGCCCGGCGTCGCTCACGTCCCCTCCGCCATCGCCCACGTGCACACCGGGACGCCGGGCACCACGTGCGTGCGCTCGACCGGCGCCAAGACGAAGCCGGCCGACTCGGCGACCACCTCCTCGAGGAGGACGCCGGCCAGGGAGCGCACCTCGGCGACGACCGCACCCCGGGCGAGGAGGACCCCGGCGGCCACCCGGGGAATGAGGACGCCCGACGTCGCGACGCGCGGGCCGGCATCGCGCCGCCACGGGCCGCCTTGGGGGCCGGCTCGCGCCGGCGCCGAGGGCGGGGCGTCGACCATCGACAGGCTCGCGAGCAGCGCCATGCACGCACGCGTGGTGTCTTCGACGGCCGCGGCATCCAGGACGAGGCGGGGCCCGGCTTCGATGGTCACCGTCGGGACCTCGAGGCGGTTGAGCGCCGCGCCGGTGAGGGAGCGGTCGAGGCGGAACCTCTGGTATCGAGCCTCGGGGTACTCGTGCACCACCGTGAGGCCGGTCGCGGCCGCCAGGCGCGCCGACTCCTCCTCGGCTCGGGCGCGCACCCTGCCGCGCAAGGAGACCGCCCGGTCCAAAAGCGCGTACGGGATGGCGCCGGGCGCGTCGGCGTGAAGGTCGACCACCACGTCCGGGCGGCGGGTGACCAGGTCGGTCCACGCCGCGTGGGCGAGGCGCTCGGCCGGCGAGCCCGCCGGGTCGCCCGGGAAGAGCCGATTGAGGTCCTGATCGTCCTCGGGCACCCGGCGGGCCCGCCGTTCGAGGCCGTCGGGGTTGAGGCTCGGGTAGACGTGGACGGTGCCACGGCGGAGCTGGGCCTCCAAGAGCGGCAACAGGCGCAGCGCGACACCGGTGCCGGTGCACTCGTCGCCGTGCACGTTGGCGGTGACGACCACGACCGGGCCGCTCGGCGCGGGGTCGCGGCCGGCGGCGGCGGTGATCGAGACGACCACGAGGTCGGCACCGCGACCGGCGGTGGTCACCCTGGAGACGCTGCGAGACACGGCGTCGCCTCCATCACCCAGAACTTCGAGTAGCGGGCCTCGGGGAAGTGCAGCGCGGCGGGGTGGTCGACGCCCGGCGTGCCTTCGTGGCAGAGCCGCAGCTCCATCCCGGCGCGCTCGGCGCCCTCCTGCAACGCACCCCCGAACGCCTTCGGGGACTGGCTGCCGAGGTTGCTCGCGGCGATGAGCCACCCGCCCGGATCGAGCACGCGGAGGCAGGCGGCGGCGAGGCGGGCCCAGTCCTTTTCGCCTTGCCACGTGCCCGCTTCGGAGTGGCTGAACCCCGGCGGGTCGACGACGATCCGGTCGAAGCGCCGCCCCTGCCGGCGGAACCGATCGAGGGTGCGGAAGCAGTCCTCGGCGATGAGCTCGCCCGCGTCGAGCCCGTTGAGGTCGAAGTTGCGGCGGGCCCGCGCGAGGTACCCTTCGGAGAGGTCGACGCTCACCACCTCGGCGGCGCCGTGCGCACGGGCGCTCACCGAGAACGCTCCGGTGTGGGCGAACAGGTTGAGCACCCGGCTGCCCTTCCAGTGGGGAGCCATCCACGCGCGGTTGGTGCGCATGTCGGTGAAGAGGCCGGCGTCCTTGCCGAGCGCGGGCCGCACCTCGTACCGGAGGCCCAGCTCGGTGACGACGACGTCGCGCGGGGCGGGGTCGCCGTGCAGCGTCCGGGTGGCCGCGGCAGTCCGCTCGGTGTCGCGCGGATCACGCCGCTCGGCGAGCCAGGTGGTGCCGGGGGCGCCGAGCTGGGCGCGGGCGGCGTCGGCGACGAGCTGGCCCACCCCGCGCAGGCTGGGGGAGTCGAGGGTGACCACGAGGTCGGCGCCCCACACGTCGACGCGGACGCCGGGGAGGTCGTCGGACTCGGCGTTGACGAGGCGCCAGGCGTCGGTGTCGGGCTCGCGCTCGGTGCGCCGGGCCGCCGCGAGGCCGACGCGTTCGGCGAAGAACGCGGCGTCGAGCGGGCCGTCGTCGCGCCGGAACCGGCGCGCCGCGATCCACCCGCGGTCGGCAACGGCGCGGCCGAGCGAGGTTCCGCCTTCGCCGCGCAGGCGGACCAGCTCGCCCGGGGTCGGCGGGCCGCCGCGCAGGACCTCGGTCGGGTACACCCAGGGGAAGCCGCGCTTGAGCCAACCCGTGGAGTAGGCGTTGACGACCAGCTCGTCGGAGGCGGCGCGGGGCGGCGCGGACGCCGGCCGGGGAGGAGGGCGCGCCACCCGGCTAGAGGAGGCTGCCGCCGACGGAGCTGGCCACGTCTTCCGGCGTGAGCGTGGCGAGGCCGGCGAGCTCGGCGATGCGGTGGTTGGTGGTCCGCAGGTCGCGCACGAGCTGGCGCGTGACGAGCATCAGGAACCGGGTGCCCAGGGGGGTGGAGGCCTCGCACATCCGCTGGAAGTCGGCGGCGGAGACCTCCAGGACGTCGACCTCGCCCACCGAGCGACAGCTCGCCGCGCGCAGGCCGCCGTCCAGGAGCGCCACCGAGCCGAAGACGGCGCCGCGGGTGAGCACCCCGAGTCGGGTGCGGGTGCCGCCGGGCAGCCGGCGCACGACCTCGACTTCGCCGGCGAGCAGCACGTAGGCGGCGCGCCCCCGCTCGCCCTGCTCGATGATGCTGCTGCCGGCGGGGAACTGCAGGCGGCGGCAGATGCCGGCGAGCACCGCGAGGTCGTGATCCGGAAACTCGGCGAACAGCTCGAGGTTGCGAAGGTCGGTGATCATCGCGCGATCTTCTCCCGGGTGTCGACCAGGTCGCGGCGCAGCTCGGCGCCCCCGCCGGTGAGCAGGCGGTCCAACTTCGTCTCCAACGCGCGGAGCCGCCCGCACACCTGGAGGGCGACGGTGCGGAGGATGCCGCTGGCGCCGGGGTGTCCGGCAGCGAGCAGGTCGGCGAACGCGTGGGCGTCGATGGTGAGCACCACGGTCTCTTCGATGGCGGTGGCGGTGGCCGCCCGGGGCGCGGGGTCGATGAGCGCCATCTCGCCGATGATCGCCCCCGGCGCCTCGGTGCTGACGACGAGATCGGGCCCGTCGGGCACGCTCACCGAGATCTGCACCAGGCCGCTGACGACGATGGTGACGGAGTCGGCGAACTCGCCTTCGCTGAAGATGCGCATCCCCGGCTTGTACCGGAGCCCGGTGCAGCGGGCCGCGAGGGCGACCGCCTCCTCGGGGGCAAGCGACGAGAAGACCGGAAGGCGACGGAGCAGGCGCGCCAGCTCGTTGTAGGGCATGTCAGAGGCTCGCTTCGCGCAGGGCCACCACGGTGGTCCCGACCATGATGGCATCGCCGATCTGGACGGTGGCCGCGGCGGAGAGCCGCTGCACGGAGCCGTCGGCGCCGAGGAGGAGGGTGGGGCAGGTCTCGTGCAGGGGGACGACACGCACCTCGTCGCCCGCGACCTCGACCGCGGTCTGCCGGCGGCCCGTGAGCGACTTGTCGAGGGTGAAGCCCTTCTCGCGCGCCCGTGCCGCGCGGGGCCCGGTGCACCAGCGGATGTTGTCCTGGTTGTTGCGGTCGGGGAGCAGGAGGCCCGGATGGTTGGGCTCGCGCCCGAGCTCGACCCGCTGCCCGGCGCCGACGCCGAGGTGCATCGGCGAGTCGCCGACGAACGCGCCCACGAAACCGTCGACCTGGAAGGCGACGTACCGCCAGCTCCCCGCCGGGGTGGTGACGGTGCTGCCGTGCCGGAGCGGCCAGTGGCTCGAGATGCCGGCCGACTGCCCGTCGACCGAGACGCCCGGCGCGAGCACGCCGATCTGCGCGCCCTGGGGGCCGACGTCGAGCCGGAGCTGGGCCCGCTCGCTGCGGTTGACCCAGCGGCCGTCGGGCAGCAGGTCGTAGCTGTAGCCCGCCACCACCTCGGCGAGCGGCACGCCGGGCAGGCACAACCCGGCGATCACCAGATCGACCGCGGCGACGGTGGTGGAGTCGAGGATGATCGTGTCGCTCCCCGGCGTACGCTGGAGCGGAGCGGAGAACCGTGCGATGGCCGCGGACAGCGCCTCACCGGTGCACACGATGAGGCCGCGGCCCTTCTGCGCCCACTCCACCCGCTCCGCGGGGTTGAGCGTGTAGCTCTGCAACCAGATGTGCGACGGATCGACGATGGGCAGGGCGTCGACCGCCTGGCCGAGCACGGCCGACCCCGGCTGGAAGCCCGCGAGGATCAGGTGGCCGCCCGGGGGGACCGGCGGCTGCACGTCGCCCGCGTTCCACGTGACCAGCCGGCTGGTGCGCACGGCCGCCACCAGGGTGTCGGGCAGGATGGCCTGGTGGCGCGCGACCGCGCGGAAGACCTCGACGTCGCCGGGAATGCCCTTGAGCTGGTGGTTCCCGGTGGACTCCCACGGGATCTCGGCCTGGTTCATGCAGTGGCGGGTGCCGTTGGACAACCAGACCTCGCCCGCCGGCGTGCGCGCGTTGATGCGCGACGCCAGGTTGACGGTGTCGCCGAACGCGTCGTTGCTGGTCTCCTCGACGTCGCCGGTGGCGCAGCTCGCCCGGAAGGTGACCGTGCTGCCGCTCCCGGGGCCATGGGCCTCGACCAGGTCGAGGCAGGCCCGGACCGCGTCGGTGGCGCTGTCGAAGAGCGCCATGAAGCTGTCGCCGATGCCCTTGACGATGCGGCCGCCGCGGCGCGTGAGCACGGGCTCCACCATCGTCTGGTGGCGTGCGAGGAGCTGCCGGAGGGCCTCGCGATCCGCGTTCCCGACCGACCGCGTGTAGTCGGCCATGTCGGTGAACACCACGGTCTGCGTACGCGTCCTGAGCTCCACCTGCGATCCCCGGCGGAGCGAGGCTATCACGAGGAGGCCGAATGGGCCATCCGGCGACACGCGGTGACCGACAAGGTGGCACAACTTCCGGGGCCGCTTTTGCCACTTTGACACGATGGCGAAAAGTTGCCGTACAACGTGGTTAGAAAGCTTGATATTTCGCTGGCCCGATTCTTGCTTGGTCTTGACGTGCATGCCGAGCCTGCCCGTCCTCACCCGAAACCGCGCGATGGTGGCCCTCACCGCTTCGGTGGTCCTGGGCTTCGCCGTCGGGGCGGGGGTCAACGTCTTCGCCGGTGCACAGCTCGTGCTCCCCGAGGGCGCATCCCTGCCAGAATTCGAGGATTCTCCGTCAGAAGTCGCGGGGGCCCCCGACGCGGGGCCGGGCGCGTCCGGCGGCGGGGAGGCCGAGCCGGAGCGGTCCGGGTCGGGCCCGACGGCCGACCGGCGCTCGTTCGTCGACGCGATCGTCCGGCGCAACATCTTCGACTCCGCCGCCGTTCTGTCCGAGACGTCGTCCGACCCGGCGACGCAGGACTGCAAGGAGTCCAAGTCGGTGCTCATGGCCACCGTGGTCGCCGACGTGCCGGAGTACTCCAGCGCGCTCATCGGCGACGGCGGGAAGGGGCGCGCGGTGGGCTACCGCATCGGCGACTCCGTGGCGTCCGAGGGGCGCATCCTGAGCATCAGCCAGAAGAAGGTGTGCCTCGACGACGGCGGCTGCATCTGCATGGGCGGGGACGACAAGAAGCCGTTGGCCTCCGCGGCCGCCGAGGGCGGCGAGCCCACCGCCGACGACGGCGGGGTCACCAAGGTGTCGGACACCAAGTACCTGGTCGACCGCTCGTTCCTCGAGAAGCAGCTCGGCAACGTCGAAGCCCTGGCCACCCAGATCCGCGCCGCCCCGAAGACCGAGGACGGCAAGATCATCGGGTTTCGCCTGTCGGGCATCCGCAAGGGCAGTGTCTTCGACAAGCTGGGCATCAAGAACGGGGACGTCGTCCACAACGTGAACGGCCAGTCCCTCACGAGCATGGAGAACGCGCTGGGTGCCTACGGCAACCTGCAGAACGAGCGCGCGTTCAACTTCGAGATCACCCGCCGCAACCAGAAGATGACGATCGACTACGAGGTTCGCTGATGATTCCGGTTCCTTTCCGCGCTGCCGGCCTCCGTCTCGGTGCGCTCTTGTGCCTCGGCCTCCTCGGCGTGCCGGCGGCGTCGGCCCAGGACGAGGGCGGCGACCCGCCCGCCGACGGCGAAGAGACCCCCGAGCGTATCGGCCCGGGGGCCAAGCTCCCGTTCCGCCCGATGCCGGGCATGGCCGGCGGCAAGGGCCAGGCCTCCGGCGAAGAGGGTGGCCCCGAAGATGGCGAAGGCCAGGGCGGCCCGGGGATGGGCGGCCCCGGGCAGGGCGGGCCCGGTCAAGGCGGGCCCGGTCAAGGCGGCCCCGGTCAGGGCGGGCCCGGGATGGGCGGCCCCGGAATGGGCGGGCCCGGGATGGGCCCCGGCCAGGGCGGGCCCGGGCAAGGGACGCCCGGCGAGGGGCCGGGCGCCAAGCCCGGCGACGGTGCCACCGGCGGCGCCGGCGCGGCCGCGGCCGCCCACGTGGCGTGCGTGCCGAGCACGGCCGAGAGCACGAGGGACTGCGTCGACGCGCCGGGGAGCG
>SXOM01000552.1 GCA_005776735.1 Pseudomonadota bacterium | reverse complement strand
GTAGCGGAGGCCCTCGGCCGTCGCCGCCCACACCCCGTCGCAGCCGCCCACGCGCGCCTTTCCGCGCACCAGCGCGGTGTCGCCCTCCCACAACGCCAGCGGCGGGTCGGCGTCGACGCCGAGCCCCCGGAGGGCGGCGAGCTCGGGTACCGCCCACCGCACGAGCCCCCGACAGCCGGAAGCCGGCTCCGCCGCCGGTGGTCGCGGCGGCACGCCCGACGCGCGCACGGTCGGCACCATCGGCAAGACCGCGGCCGCCATCGGACCGCTGCCGAGGGCGCCGCTGCGCGTCAGTGCCTCGCCCAGCGCCGCGGTGAGGCGCAGGCGACCGAGCCGGTTCAGGTGGAAGTTGTCCGCGAACTCGCCGCGTTCGGTGACCGCGTGCCGCAGGTCGAGATAGCCGGCCCCGTGCGCCTCGATCAGCTCGACGGCAGCACGCTCGCGGGCCACGTCGAGCGCGTCGAAGCTCCGGACCTGTTCGCCGAGCGGGAGCCGCACGAAGACCGCCCGGCCGCCGGCGAGGCGCACCAGATCGAACAGATCGGCCAGGATCGGCGCTCCGGCGGCGGCCCCGCCGACGCCCGCCGCCTCCTCCTCGACCACGGGCAACAGGCGGACCACCCCGGTGCGGCCCTGGTCGCCCTCGAAGACCGCGGCCGCCGCGGCGTCGTGGACGGCCAGGCCTTCCCCCCCCGCGCCGAAGCAGGCCCCGACGAGCGGTCCGCGCACCGCGTCGATCACGTTGCGCGACCACTTGGCCCGGCGCCGCACCAGCCGCTCGACCCACGCCGGCCGCGCCGAGCCGTACACCTTCTGCGCCAGGACCGCGTCCGGGACCGGCGCCTGGTCGGCCAGCATCGCGAGCGCCTTGGCCCCGAGCGGAGCGGGGTCGACCGCCATCACCAACGGCGCGGCCACCACGACCAGGCGCGGCCGCTGGCCCGCCGCGTACACCCGTTCCCGCAACATCGCGTACCAGTGCGCCGCTGTGGACGAGTTGAGCGACAAGGACACGCCCACCCCGAGGCCGGTGGACTGCGCCAGCCGCTTCAGGTCCAGGTCCATCGCGGCCGCCGAGGGCCCGACGACGACGAAGTCGACCGGGCGTTCGGCCAGCCGCGCGTCCTGCGCGAGCACCAGCTCACTGGGGACGTAGGGCGCCGGCGCCGAGCCCCACACGACGAAGCCGGCGGCGAGCACGAGCGGTAGGACTCCCGCCAGGAGGCGCCAGACCATCGCGCCGGGCTAACCCGCGCGTTCGGCCCCCGCCCCGGAGGCGACGCGGCGGGCGCCCGCCTCGGCCCGCTTCGGGACGGTCGCGGCCCGCCGCCACCGCGCGCCTACTCGTACCGGAAGACCAGCTCGCTGCCGCCACGGAGCGCGCCGTGGTCGAACGTGGGCCCCGTGAGCCGCGCTCCGTCGAGCTCGATGGCGACCAGCGTCCCCTCCCCCTCGCGCCGCACCACGAACACGCCGTCGGCGAGCGGCAGGTCCAGGCGATCGAAGGCCGGCTCGGCGAGCACGTAGGTGCGCGTGCCGGCGATGGGGTAGAACCCCGCGCTCGCGAACAGGTACCAGGCCGAGAGTGTGCCGGCGTCGTCGTTGCCGGCGAGGCCGTCGGGATCGCGGTGGTACTGGCTCTCGCGCACCCAGCGCACCCAGTCGCGGGTCGCTGCTTCGTCGCCCCACAACGCAAAGAGCCACGCCGCGTGGATGTCGGGCTCGTTGCCGTGCCAGTACCAGGTGCCGGGCGCCAACGTCTGGCCTTCGGACACCGCAAACTCGAAGAAGTCCGTGAGGCGTTCGCGGGCGGTCGCCTCGCCGTCCAGGAGGTCCGCGAGGCCCGACGGATCCCACGGCGCGAGGAAGAGGTACTGCCAGGCGTTGCCCTCGACGAACTCGTCCTCCCAGTGGATCGGGTTGAGCTCCGCCGCGAAGGTGCCGTCGCTGTAGCGGGCGTGGAACCAGCCCATCGCGGGGTCGTACAGGTTGGTGTAGAGGCGGGCCCGGGCGTCGAATTCGGCGGCGACGTCGGCCTCCCCGCGGTGCTCGGCCGCGGCGGCGAGCGCAGCGTCGGCCCAGGAGAGCTCGAGCTGCCACGCGACGCTGCCGCCCTGGATGTCCTCGGGGATGAAGCCGAGGGTGTCGAGCTCGGCGAGCGCGGGACGGGCGTTGTACGGGTAGGTGCCCTCGCCGCGCGCCTGGGCGAGCATCAGCGGCCACGCTTCGTCGACGTCCCACCCGGGCACGTCCTTCACGATCGCGTCGGCCAGCGCGATGTCGGCGGGGGCGCCGATCATGCTCCCGCCCTCGGTGGTGGCGACCGGCCAGCGGGGGAACGCCCCACCCTGCTGCCGCATGGCGACCAGGCTGCGGGCGAAGCTCGCGGCGTCGTCCGGGAAGAACAGGTCGAAGGCGGGGTGGGCCGTCCGATACGTGTCCCACAACGAAAGGTCGCTGTGGTAGCGCCAACCGTCCGCCGTGTGAACCTGCCCGTCGAAGCCGACATAGCGGCCGTCGGCGTCGCTGTAGAGCGTGGGCATCTGGAGCAAGTGGTAGAGCGAGGTCCAGTAGATCACACGCTCGTCTTCGGTGCCGCCGGCGAGCCCCCATCCGTCGAAACGGGACGCCCAGATCGCGCGGGTCGCCGCCTCGGTGTCCTCGATCGACTGGTCGGCCGGGAGCTCCGCCGCGAGGTTGGCCTCGGCGGCCGCGACGTCGACCAGCGAGACCGCCACGCGCACCCGCGCTTCGGTGCCCGGGAGCCGCAGGACCGCGCCCACCTCCACCCCGGTGGACCCCGCGGCCGCGCCGGGCAGCGGCTCCCCCTCCGACCACGTCGTGGCCGAGCGGATCCCGGTGTCCACCACCGCGACGAAGTACAGCGGGAAGCTGCCGCCGAAGGCGTCGTCGACGGTCATCACCCCGCGGACGAGGCCCGCCTCGACGTCGACCTCGATCGCCGCGCCGAGGTTCTCCCCGTAGTTGACGTACCCGAGGTCGATGACGAGCGTCGGATCGGCGGCCTCGGGGTACACGTACCGGTGGTGCCCGGCGCGCTCCGTCGCGGCGAGCGACACCTCGATCCCATCGGCGAGCACCACGTCGTAGCGGCCCGGCCGTGCGACCTCGTCGGCGTGGTCGAAGGTCTGGCGCCAGTCCTCGGGGTCGCGGACTTCGTCCGGCAGGCCGTCGCCGGGCATGAACAAGAGGGCCCCCAGGCCCGGCACGCCGACGCCGTGCATGTGCAGGTGCGAGAAGCCCTCGACGTGGTCGTCCGGGTACCAGTATCCGCCACAGTGGAACGCCCCGAGGCCACCGCCGCCGTTGGAGGTGTCGGGACCGAGCTTCACCAGGCCGAAGGGCGCCGTCGCCGCGGGCGTCGCCGAGCCCACCCGGAAGCCGGGCCCGCCGGTGCCGATGAACGGGTCGACCATCGTGAGCGGGTCCTCCACGACCGGCTCGACCACCGGTTCGGGGCAGGCGACGAGGACCAGGAGCGGGAGCAGGCGCATCCGCCGGTCGTAATCGGCGGCCGGTCACCGTGCCCCGACCGACACCGCCTCGGCGCGCGGTTGTCAAAGGACGATGGAAAGGCGACATCGACGCAGCGGTGTGGTAGACCCAAAACACGGAGGCGCCGATGGGACGTGGCTGGCCGCTCTACGCTGTGGCGCTGCTCGCAGCGTGCGTCGACGACGCGGGTTCGCCGTCGGCCGACGCGCTCCAGGTTCTCCAGCCCGCCGACACCCCGGTGTCCGAGGTGCGGTGGACGGCGCCCGACGGCCAATCCAGCCGCATCGTGGCCGAAGACCCCGAGGGCCGGCAAACGGCGACCGACTGGGTGGTCGGCACCGGCGCCGCCGAAGCCCAGCTCTTCCTCGGCCTCGCCGCCGCCACCGACTACCACGCCTGGATCGAGCTGGAAGACGGCAGCACCTACGGCGACACCGACTTCACCACCGACCCGTTGCCCACCGAGTTCGCGGAGTGGTCCACCGAGGGCAAGGCGGGGTGGCGCGGGTGGATGCTCACCAACGTCCTCGGCTCGATCTCCCGGCCGGTCCTGCTGGACGACGAAGGGCGCGTCACCTGGTACGGGCCCGAAGCGCCGGCCGGCAGCACGGTGATCCGGGCGGCCTTCCGGGCCGAAGGCGACGGCGTGTGGGTGCTCGTCGAAGAGGAGGACCGCACGCTCAACGAGCTGCGCGCCTACGCGTGGACGGGCGAGGTCCTCGCCACCTACCCGGCCGCGGAGTGGACGCACGACTTCGTCCCGCTCGAGAGCGGCGAGCTGGCCTGGCTCAAGTACCAGTGCGAGCGGATGGAGGGCCTCGGTCCGGTGTGCGGCGAGATCGTCAGCGTCGGTGTCCCGGGCACAGAGGCGCGGCCGCGCCGGGTGTGGTCCACCTTCGACGACTTCGACCCGACGGTCGACGGCGTGGTCAACAGCGGCGGCGACTGGTCGCACGCCAACGCGCTCGATGTCGACGAGGCCGCGGGCGTGGCGCACGTGAGCCTGCGCGGCCTCAACGCCATCGTCGAGGTCGGCCTCGGCGGGGAGGGCCTGCTCCGCCAGATCGGCGGCCCCCACCCCACCTACGCCGCGGTCGACGAGGCGGCGGTGCTCGACGGTCAGCACCAGTTCCAGTTCTACGGCGGCGATCGGGTCATCGTGCACGACAACCGCTTCACCGGTACGGCCTCGCGCGTGGTCACGCTCCGGCTCGACGACGAGGCCGGCACGGTCGAAGCGCTCGAGGAGCTCACCCTCGATCCGACCGTGTGGGTGTACGCCCTCGGCGACGTCGATCGCAGCGTGCAGGGAACGCTGGTCACCTGGTCCACTGCGGGCATCCTGAGCGACCACGACGCCAGCGGCCAGGAGCGGTGGCGCGCCACGGGCAGCCTCGGCACCGCCTTCGGCTACACCACGCGCACCACCGAGCTGCCGGGCATGGCCCCGGTCGAGCCGATCGACCAATAGGCCCCAGGGGCGTCGCGCCGCGACCCGCCGCTGCGAGCGGCCGAGGCGGGCGCGCGACGCGGCGCGGGGGCGACGGCGCCGAAAACGCCGAAGGGGTGTGGCGTCGCCGCCACACCCCCCGCCGCTCAGGACGAAGACGCGACTACGGCAGGCAGACGCGGTACGGCGCGACGTACGACGACGCGGGGAAGAAGTTGGTGACGCCCTCCCAGCAGTTGTCGGTCGAGTTGGCCACGCCGTAGCCCACGAACTCGGCGACCACGCCGCTGGCGTCTTCGTACTCGAACCACAGCTGGTCGCCGCTGATGGCGTAGGAACCCCAGTAGTCGGGCATGCCGTCGAACGAGATGCTGTTGTCGGCGGGGTGGAAGGTCGCGGTGTGGGAGCTGATCGAGCTCGGGTACAGCTCGCACTCGTAGTAGGACTCCAGGCCCGTGCCGGTGCAGTGGCTGTTGTCCACGTCCACGTCGGTGGTCGGGGCGGTCACCACCACGTTGGACGGGCTGCCGACCGCGGAGGCGGTGTTGTTGGCGGTGTTGTCGCCGGAGGTGGTCGTGCTCGCGTCGGTCGAGAAGTCGAGCGTGCCCGCGCTCTCGGGGAGCGCCAGGGTGAACGACTTGGTCGACGACTTGCCGCGCTTGACCAGGCCCACGTCGCAGGTCACGCGCGTGCCGGAGAGCGTGCAGCCGGTGGGCAGGGTGCCGACCGCGCCCATCACGTACACGGTCGGGCTCGTGTTGGTGGCCGGCAGGTTGATGAAGAGCTTGACGCCCGAGGCGTCCTTGGTGCCGGTGTTGGACACCTTGAAGCTCCAGGTCGCGGCGACGTCGACGGTGGAGCTCGTCGGCGCGGTGATCGCGGTCTTGAGGTCGGGGACGGGGGCCGCGGCGGCGGTGGCGACGAGGGCGAGGACGAACGTGGTCATGGACGACTCCTGGGCGGGGGCGGGGCGCGAGGGCACTGCGCCCTCGGTCTCTCCCAACATCGTCGAGGCGAGCCGCCCTCGCTACGAACCGTCAGATCGGCGTCAGGTATACTCGCGCCATGCTCCGCCTGACGTGGTTCGTTGCCCTCGGCGCGTGTACGGCGGCCGAGAAGCTCCCCGACACCGCCGACACCGCCGACACCGGCTGCGAGGCCATCGCGTACTATGACGGCGACGGCGACGGGTGGGGAGCGGACGACACCCCCGCCGACGGGTGCCCCGCGCCGAAGGGGTACGTCACGCGGGGGGGCGACTGCGACGACGGCGACGCGACCGTGAACCCCGACGCGACGGAGACGTGCGACGCGCGCGACCAGGACTGCGACGGCGTGGTGGACGACGCACCGAGTGGCGACGCGAACGGGTGGCCGGACACCGACGGTGACGGGTACGGCGCCGGCACCGGCGTGCTGGTGTGTGGTGCCCGTCCCGACGGCTACGTCGACAACGACGACGACTGTGACGACCTCGACGCGAACGTGTCGCCCGCGGGCGTCGAGGTGTGTGGGGGCGGCGACGAGGACTGCGACCGGTCGGTGGACGAGGGCGACGCCCAGGACGCCACGGTGTGGTACGCCGACACCGACGGCGACGGCTACGGCGACCGCCTCGCCACACGCCGCGCGTGCACGGTCCCCGACGGCTACCTCGACGACGCGCAGGACTGCGACGACGACGACGCGGCGGTGCACCCCGACGCCGACGAGCGGTGCAACGACGCCGACGACGACTGCGACGGCGACACCGACGAAGCCGACGCCGTCGACGCGCCCACCTGGTACGGCGACGCCGACGGCGACGGCTACGGCAACGCCAGCGTCAGCATCGCCGCGTGCGACTCCCCCGGCGGCGACTTCGTCGACAACGCCGACGACTGCTCCGACGTGCTCGCCAGCGTGTACCCCCTCGCGCCCGAGTACTGCAACGCCCTCGACGACGACTGCGACGGCGACACCGACGAGGCCGACGCCGTCGACGCACCCACCTGGTACGGCGACGCCGACGCCGACGGGTACGGTGACCCCGCGGCTCCGCAGTCGGCGTGCGACGCACCGGCCGACCACGTGGCCAACGGCGACGACTGCGACGACACCGACGCCACCGTGTCGCCGGCGGCCGCCGAGCGCTGCGCCGACGCGGGCACCGACGAAGACTGCGATGGGGTGGTCGACGAGGCCGACGCCGCGGACGCGACGACCTGGACCACCGACGCCGATGGCGACGGCTACGGCGACGACGCGACCGGGTACCTCGCGTGCACCGCGACCGGCACCGACGTCGCCACGGGCGGCGACTGCGACGACACCGACGCCGCCGTGAGCCCTGCCGGCGCCGAGGAATGCACGACCACCGACGACGACGACTGCGACGGCGTCGTGAACGAAGGGTGCTGGCCGACGGGGAGCCTCACCGGCGCCGACGCGGCGGTCCAGGTGTACGGCGGCGCGGGCGACCTCGTCGGAAACCAGGTCTCCGCCGGCGCCGACCTCACCGGCGACGGCCTCGCCGACCTGGCGACCACCGGCATCACCAGCACCGGCCGGGTGGAGACCTGGATCGTGCCCGGCCCCCTCACCGGCGACGTCGACCTCGCTTCGGGCGCGTACGAGTCCATCTGCTGCGGCGACAGCGTGCGCGCCCGCCTCCACGCCGTCGACGACCTCGACGCCGACGGGGTCTCCGACGTGATGCTCCGCTACGACGACGACGGGAGCGTGCTGTTGTGGTATGGCCGCTCGACCGGGTGGAGCGCGTCGGCCGACTGGGGCGTCGCGATGGGGGCGACGCTCTCCACCCTGGCCACCGACGACCTCGACGGCTCGGGGTACCCGGAGCTCGTCACCAACTCCACCGGCGACGCCGTCGCCATCCTCTACGATCCGCTGTCCGCGAGCCCCGGCGCCCAGGTGCACATCACCGCGACGTCCAGTGGCTTGTACACCGGCTACCAGGTGGTCCTCCCCGATCTCGACGGCGACGGCCTCGGCGGGGTGGCGTTCGGCTCGTACGTCGGGAGCTCGTTGTGGGTATGGGACCCGGCGCCCTCCGCATCGACGACCACGGCCTCGGCCGACGCAACGTTCACCGGGAGCGGCTCCACCGGCGGCTCCCTCCTGGCGTTCGACGCCGACGAGGACGGCTACGACGACCTGCTCGTGGGCGCGCCGCAGGACAGCCCCGCCACGCTGTACCTGCTGTACGGACCGCTCGGCGCCACCGCGGGCACCCTCGCCGCCGCCGCCGACGTGTCGTTCGACGCCCCGTACTACACCGGGAGCGCGATGGCGGCCGAAGACGTCGACGCCGACGGTGCGATCGACCTGTTCGTCGGGCGCCACGCGGCGTCGACCTCGTGGGTGTTCCTCGGCCCGCTCCCCAGCACCGGCGCCTACGACGTGACCACCGACGCCGACACCGACCTGAGCCACGCGACCACGGTGTCGGACCGCGGGTTCGTCAGCGCGCTCGGGTCGCTGGTGGACGGCTACTCCGGCGGGTTCGCGCTGGGGGTCCGCAGTGACGCCACCGCCGGGACCGACGCCGGCGCGGTGCACCTGTTCGTGGCTTCGCCGTAGGCACCGGCGCCGGGACGCGTGCTACGCTCGGGACATGTGGCTCCTTCTCGCGTGCACCTCCACCGCCACGTTGGCGCTGGACGGCGACGAGGCCGACGACCCGAAGAGCGGCGGCACCCAAGCCTTGCCCGGCGGCACCGACGACGACGACGACGACGACGACG
>SXOM01000551.1 GCA_005776735.1 Pseudomonadota bacterium | reverse complement strand
GCCGGCAGGTCGCCGATCTCATCGAGGACGAGCGTGCCGTGGTGCGCCTGCTCGAACAGGCCGGCGTGGTCGCGCACCGCCCCGGTGAAGGCCCCACGGCGATAGCCGAAGAGCTCCGACTCGAGGAGGCTCTCGGGGATGGCCGAGCAGTTGACCGCCACCCACGGGCCGTCCCGGCGCGGAGAGAGCCGGTGCAGCGCGCGCGCCAAGAGCTCCTTCCCGGTTCCGCTCTCGCCGGTCAGCAGCACGCTCGAGTCGTGCGCGGCGGCGCGGGCGAGGACGCGCAGGACCTCGGACACGGCGGGCGAGCGGCCCACGAAGCCCTCGACCGGCTCCCCGATGCGCTCCGCGAGGCGGGCGTTCTCCACCGCGAGCCGGCCGCGCTCCGCGACGAGCTGCTCGCGCTCTTCGAGCTTCCGGAGCGTGAGCACGATCTCGTCGGCCTTGAAGGGCTTGGAGACGTAGTCGTAGGCCCCGCGGCGCATCGCTTCGAGCGCGGTGTCGAGCGTGCCGTAGGCGCTCATCATCACCACCGGCGGGGCGCCCTCCGGCCGCGCGCCGAGGACCTCGAGGCCGTCCATGTCGGGCATGCGGATGTCGCAGAGCACGATGTCGGCCTGCTCCAGCCGCGCGAGCGCTTCGCGCCCGTTCCGCGCCGTGGTCACGGCGTAGCCGGCCCGACCGAGGATGAGCTCGAGCAGGTGCCGGAGGTTCTCTTCGTCGTCCACGACGAGCACACGGAGCCGTGGTGTGGGCACGCCCCAAGGATACACCTGCGGCACGCACCGGGCACCCCATCCCTCTCCTGGTCCAGGTCGTCCACGGCTTCCCTCCCCGCGAGAACGCGGGCACCGAGCAGGTCGCCCATCGGTCGGCCGCGGCGCTCCGGCGGCGCGGCTGGGCCGTGCACACGCTGGCGGCCACCCGGGAGCCCGGGGCCCCGATGTATGCCGAGCGCGAGGAGGGCACGGTCTCGCGGTTGGTGAACAACGCGCCCTTCGCCGCGCTGCGCCGCGGCGGCGCCGACCCCGGCGCCCGCGCCTGGCTCGAACGCAAACTGCGCGAGCTCCGGCCCGACGTCGTGCACGTACACCACCTCGCGTTCCTCGACCCGGCGTGGGTCTGCGACGCACCGCTGGTGTGGACGCTGCATGACGCGTGGGCGTGGTGCGCGGCCGGAGGGCTCCTCCTCCGCGACGGCGCGCCGTGCGGCGGGCCCGACCCCGGCTGCGCGGCCTGCGCTTCGCGCTGGGTGCAGGACGGTCCGGCAGTGGCCGCCGCGTTGTCGGTGGCCGGGCGGGCCTCCCGCTGGATCGCACCGGCACGCCTGCACCGCGCGTGGCGAGCGCTGCCCGCCCCGCTCCGCGCGCACTTCGTGCGCGCTCGCTCGCCCCTGCCGCCCGACGCGCCTGCCCTGCACCGCGCGCACTGGAAGGCCTTCGCGGCCCGCTGCGCGGTCCGCCTGGCACCGAGCCGCTGGCTCGCGGACGCCGCCGAAAAGCAGGGCCTGGGTCCGGTCCGCACCCTCCCCTTCGGCGCGGCCCCGGGCCCGCGGCACCGCGGGGGCGGCCCCTTCCTCTTCCTCGGCACCCTCGCGCACCACAAGGGCCCCGACCTCGTGCTCGCGGCGCACCGCCAGAGCGGCGTGTCCACACCGCTGCTCATCCACGGTCCCCCCGGGCCCGACGCCGCGTACGTGCACCGGCTGCCCAACGCCGGCCCGCTGGGCGACTCCGGCCCCGCCCTGGCGTCGGCCCGCGCATTGGTCCTCGGCAGCCGGTGGCCGGAGAACGCACCCCTGGTCGTGCTCGAGGCGCGCGCGGCCGGCTGCCCGGTGATCGCGCCCGCGAGCGGGGGCCTGCCCGAGCTCGTGGAGCACGGCGTCGACGGCTGGTTGTACCCCCCCGGCGACGTCGGCGCGCTCGCGGCCGCCCTGGTCCGCGCCGAGCACGACCCCTGCCCGCCGGTGCGCCCCCCGCCCACGCTCGACGCCTACGCCGACGCGCTCCTCGGTGTATACGAAGGACTGCGATGAGCCGAGGCCCCCCGTGAGCACCCGCCTGGACGAACTGACCGAGCAGGTCGACGAGTACCTGTTGCGGCTCGGCCTCGACGGCGAGGTCACCGGCGACGGGTTCTGGACGGGCCGCTTCGGCTCCACCGTGCTCGCGGTCTCCGTCTTCGAGGACGCCCCCCACACCTACGTTCGCATCGCCGCCATCGTGCTGGTCGGGGCGCAGACCTCGCTGGACCTGCTCACCCGCCTGCTCCGGCTCAACGCCGAAACGCGCTTCGGCGCGTTCCAGCTCTTCGACGACCAGACGGTCGCGTTCACCCACACGCTCGTCGCCGACCAGCTCCGGTTCGAGCCGTTCGAGTATGCCCTCCGCTACGTCGGGCAGGTGGCCGACGACCACGACGAGGAG
Organism: Pseudomonadota bacterium; assembly: GCA_005776735.1. GTDB lineage: Bacteria > Myxococcota_A > UBA796 > UBA796 > SXON01 > SXON01. The sequence continues at coordinate 446 of SXOM01000551.1, read as the reverse complement.
CTGCAGGCGCTGGCCGGCGGCGAACGCGGCGAGGACCTGATCAGCGCGCCCGGCGGCGGATGAGCGCGCCGGCACCGCCGCGCCGGCGCCTGCGCATCCTCCAGGTGAGCCACGCGTGGAACGACGGCGGCAGCGCGCTGTACGCCGCGGCCCTGTCCGACGCGCTCGCGGCGCATGCGGACGTCCGCCGGTTCGGGCCCGAGACGGTCCCGGGGCGGCGCGGCCGCGGGTTCGGCGCCACGGTGCGCGACCCCGCGGCAGAGCGGGCGTTCGCCGAGGCCGTCGTCGGCGTCGACGTCGTGCACATCCACCACCTCAGCGGCCTGGGCGCGTCGTGGCCGGCGCTCGCCGCCGGGGCCGGCGCGCCCCTGGTGGTGCCCCTGCCCGACTACTGGTTGGCGGGCGCCCGCGGGCAGCTCATCGACCCGGGGGGGGCCCGCTGCGTC
>SXOM01000550.1 GCA_005776735.1 Pseudomonadota bacterium | reverse complement strand
GGCTCGGCGCGCCGAACTCGGGCGTCATCACGTACACCGGGATGTCGGCGAGCTCGACGATGCCGGCGTCGGACTGGCCGATGCCGCTGGTCTCGACGATCACCAGGCCGTAGCCGGCGGCGCGCACCACTTCGACCGCCGCGGCGGTGGCGGCGCTGAGCTCGCCCTTCTCGCCGCGGGTGGCCAACGAGCGCATGAACACCGGCCCGCCGTGGATGGCGTTCATGCGGATGCGGTCGCCGAGCACGGCGCCGCCGCTCTTCGTGCGGGTGGGGTCGATGCTCAGGACGGCGAGGCGCAGCGCGGGGAAGTCCTCCCGGAAGCGCCGCACGAGCTCGTCGCAGAAGCTGGACTTGCCCGCCCCGCCGGTGCCGGTGAGCCCCACGACCGGCGCGGCGTTGGCCAGCGCCCGCGCCGCGATGTCGGCCGCCACCGCGTCGGGAAGCCGCCCGTTCTCGACCAGGGTGACCGCCCGCGCCACGGCGTTGACCCGCCCCGCCGCCAGGCCGTCCAAGAGCCCCGCACCGTCGTCCGCGAGGGTGGGCTGGGCCGCTTCGACGTCGTAGTCGGCCCGCCGCATCAGGTCCTCGATCATGCCGAGGAGCCCGAGGCGCCGGCCATCCTCGGGGCTGTAGATGCGCTCGACCCCGTAGGCCTGGAGCGCCCGGATCTCGTCGGGCACGATCACGCCCCCGCCGCCGCCGAACACCTTGATGTGCCCGGCGCCGCGCTCCCGCAGCAGGTCGACCATGTAGCGGAAGTACTCGTTGTGGCCGCCCTGGTACGAGCTGACCGCCACCGCCTGCGCGTCCTCGGTGATCGCCGCCTCGACGATCTCGCCCACCGACCGGTTGTGCCCCAGGTGCACCACCTCGGCCCCGAGCTGCTGCAGGATGCGCCGCATCACGTTGATGCTCGCGTCGTGCCCGTCGAACAACGACGCCGCGGTGACGATGCGGACAGGGTTTTCGGGCGTATAGCGCTGGCTCACCATGGCGGCTCCGCGGAGGCACCGGCTCTAACGCCTTGTGGTGGGCGTCGCGCCGCGACCGGCCTGGAGGGCGGCCGAGGCGGGCGCGCGACGCGTTAGCCGGCGGCGATGTCCGCCTGTTCGATCTGCGCCGCCCCCCACTCCGCACCCACCGTGGTCCTCCCCGCGCGCACCCCGCCCGACGGGGTGCCGCTCTGCCCCGCGTGCGTCGGCGCGCTCGCCGGGGGTCCGCTCGCCGCGGGCCTGCCGGACCACCTCCGCGACGCCGTCTGGAGCGAAGACGCGGGCGTCCAAGTGGTCGCCTGGCGGCTCCTGCACCGGGTCCGCGAGCCGTGGGCGGTCGAGCTGCTGGAACAGGTCTGGCTCGACGAGGACCGCCTCGCCTGGGCGCAGGCCGGGCTCGCGACGGCCGACGAACCGGCCGGCGACGCCCCGCTGCGGGTGACCGACGCCAACGGCGCGGTGCTCGCCGAGGGCGACGCGGTCACGCTCGTCAAGGACCTGGAGGTCAAGGGCGCGGGCTTCACCGCGAAGCGGGGCACCCTGGTCAAGGGCATCCACCTGACCGACGATCCGGGGCTCGTCGAGGGGCGCGTCAACGGCATGGTGATCGTGCTCAAGACGGCGTTCCTCAAGCGGGCCGGCTGAGTCGATGACCGGGCTGGCCGACCTGCACCGTCACCTGGACGGGTCGCTGCGTCCGGCCACGCTCGCCGAGCTCGCTGCGGAGCACGGTCGGGCGGTGCCGCCCGACCTGCAATTTCGCGCCGGGATGGGGCTCGACGCGGCGCTGGCGCGGTTCGCGTTCACGCTGTCGGTGCTCCAGGCGCCCGACGCCGTGCGGCGAGTGGCGGCCGAGATGGTCGAGGACGCCGACGCCGAGGGGGTGACCACGCTCGAGGTCCGCTTCGCGCCGCAGCTCCACCGCGACGCCGCTCCGGCCGCCGTCGTCGACGCGGCGCTCGACGGCCTCGGAGGGCGCGCCGGCCTGGTGTTGTGCGGCCTGTACGGCGAAGATCCGGCGGTGCTCGCCACGCTGGTCGAGCTCGCGGGCGCCCGGTCCGGCGTGGTCGGCATCGACCTCGCGGGGGGCCCCGCGCCGGGGCACACCTTCGGCCTCCAGGACTACGCGCCCGCCTTCCGGCGCGCGGCCGAGCTGGGCCTCGGCCGTACGGTCCACGCGGGCGAGGGGCGGCCGCCCGCCGAGATCGCGGTCGCGATCGAGCGGCTCGGCGCGCAGCGCATCGGGCACGGGACGACGTTGTCGGACGACCCGGCCGTGGTCGACCTCGTGCTCCGGCGCGAGGTCACGATCGAGGCGTGCCCGACGAGCAACGTGCACACCGGCGTCATCGCCGCGGTGGCGGAGCACCCGCTCGGGCGCTGGCTGCGCCTCGGGGTCCGGGTGTGCGTCAACGCCGACAACACCCTGCTCTCGGCGGTCACGGCCGCCGAGGAGCTGCGCCGCGTACGGGCGATCCCCGGCGTCGGCGACGAGGCGGTCGAGGCGCTCGTCGCGTACGGCCACGCGGCGGCATTCCGGCGGGGGTAGGCGGGTTCCGCTCCTCGGCGGCCGCGCCTGACGAGCGCGCGTCGCGCGCGAGGTCCGGCCGCTCGACGCGGACGGTCGCGGCGCGACGCCCTATGGCGCGGAGGCCAGCCGGTCGGCGAGCATGCGCAGCGCGGCCTTCATCTGGAGCTCCACCCGCCTCGCCATCGGCCCGACCCACAACCCGGCGAACGGCTTGCCGGTGTAGTCCCCCGCGTCGGTCCACACCACCTCGGTGCCACGGTCGACCCGCGACCACCGCAACGAGCCCGTCGCCACCGTGGTTCCCGCGGGGAGGGTGAGCCGGTACTCGAGGCTCGTCGGGGTGGCGGCCACGACCTCCATCCGGCCTTCGCTCCGCGAGCTCCGCCACGCCTGGCCGGCGCCCACCCCGCTCGGCGGACCGAACGGCGCCCACTCCGCGCCCGCGCCCTCCACGCCGTGGATCCACTCCGGCCACCGCACGGGGAACGCCACCCACTCGGCCACCACGTCGGGCTCGGCCTCGAGGACCTGGCGCTGTTCGACGCTCCAGGTGGCCGGACGCGTGGTGGACAGCCCCCACGCCACGAGCATCCCGACGACCACGAGGAGGCCGAAGCCGGCGGCGATGCGGTTGAGCACTTGCACTGGACGTCGCTATCCCGTCGGTTATGAATGACCATTCATTCAGCGAGGGAACCGTGAGCGCCACCGAGTACGTCGTCGATCTCCGAGACATCAAGTTCGTCCTGTTCGAGCAACTCAAGACCGACGAGCAGCTCGCCAAGGTGCCCCGCTACAAGGACTTCGATCGCGACATGTACGACGCCGTGCTCGACATGGCGGCCGAGCTCGCGGTCAACACGGTCGCGCCGGTCAACAAGGTGGGCGACCGGCAGGGCACCCGGCTCGACGCCGAGGGCAACATCACCACGCCCGACTGTTTCAAGCCCGCCTACAAGGCCATCGCCGAAGCGGGCCTCATCGCCGCGTCGATGGACCCGGAGCATGGCGGCCAGGGCATCCCCCACGTCATCGACATCGCGACGCACGAGATGTTGTCGGGCGCGGCCACCGCGTTCAACATGTACCCGGGCCTCACGCGCGCCGCCGCCAACCTGCTCACCTGGCCGGAGACGCCGGAGTGGATCCGCACCACGGCGGTGCCGCGCATGTTGGGCGGCGAGTGGGCGGGCACGATGTGCCTGACCGAAGCGGGCGCCGGCACGGCGGTCGGCGACAACCGCGCCAAGGCGCAGCCCACGGGCGAAGCGGGGGTGTTCCACCTCACCGGGGAGAAGGTGTTCATCTCCGGCGGCGACAACGACCTCACCAGCAACCTCATCCACCTGGTGCTCGCGCGCCTCCCCGACGCGCCCCCGGGCACCAAGGGCCTGAGCATCTTCGTGGTGCCCAAGTTCATGTTCGACGCCTCCGGGGCGCTGGGCGCCCGCAACGACGCCAAGGTCGTCGGCATCGAGCACAAGATGGGCATCAACGGCAGCGCCACCTGCACCATCGCGCTCGGCGCCACGGGCACCTGCGTCGGGTACATCCTCGGGAGCCCGGGCCAGGGCATGGAGATCATGTTCCGGATGATGAACGAGGCCCGTATCGGCGTCGGCATCCAGAGCATCGGCGTGGCCAGCGCGGCCTACCAGAACGCGCTCGCCTACTGCAAGGAGCGCGTGCAGGGCTCGGCGGTGGAAAACTTCCGCGACGCCGACCCGCCGCGCATCACCATCAACCAGCACCCCGACGTGCGCCGCATGCTCTTGAGCATGAAGTGCACGGTGGAGTCGATGCGGTCGCTCATCTACAGCGTGGCCAACCGCTTCGACAAGACGCACCACGGCGAAGAGTCGGAGAAGGAGTACCTGCTCGGCCTCGTCGAGCTGATGACGCCGATCATCAAGGCGCACTGCTCCGACAAGGCCTACGAGGTCGCCACCACCGCGCTCCAGTGCTTCGGCGGCTACGGCTACATCGGCGAGTACCCGGCCGAACAGTACGTGCGCGACGCGAAGATCTTCTCGATCTACGAGGGCACCAACGGCATCCAGGCGATGGACATGCTCGGCCGCAAGATGCGCAAGGGCCAGGGCATGCTCTTCATGCAGTGGCTCAACGAGGCCAACGAGGAGCTCGAGCGGTGTCGCCCGATCGCGGCGTTGGCCGATGACATCGCCGGCCTCGAGCGCGCGCGCGACCAGCTCGGCCAGACGGCGATGCACCTCGGGATGGTGGGCGCGCAGGGCAACCTGCGTGGCGCGATGGTCCAGGCCACGCCGTTCCTCGAGCTGTTCGGCACCGTGGTGCTCGGCCTGCACTGCTTGTGGCAGGCGCGCGTGGCGCACGAGGCCATCCAGGCCGGCGCCACCGGCGACGACCTGAAGTTCTACAAGGGCAAGCTCGCGAACAGCCGGTTCTACGCGAAGAACATCCTCCCGAAGGCCACCGCCCTCGCCAAGGCCATCCAGGCCGGCGACGAGAGCTGCCTGGAAGAGGGGCTCTTCGAGTAGCCCCTAGCGGGCGATGCTCAACAGCAGGCTGGACGGGTCGGTCGCCAGGCGGGCGGCCGCCCACGCGAGCGGCACCACCAGGGCGAGCGCGCCGCCGAGCCAGCGCGCGCCCGACGGGCTCACGTTGCCGGCCATCACCTCTTCGTCGGTGAGGTCGGCCGCGGGGCGCAGGAGCGCGATGACCGCGGTGCCCGACGCCAACGCGAAGGCCACCCACCCGAGCGTCCCGATCGAGCCGATCTCGACCGACACCATCTCGACCAGCGACTTCATCGACTCCGGAGACGCGCCCGCGAGGGCGGCGAAGGCCTGCGTCCACTGCTGGCTGGCGTAGAGCACCTCGACCGACATCACCATCGCGGCGAAGCTGACGGTGGCGACGAGGCCCGACTCGCGGCTGTTGTCCTGCGGGTGCGCGCCGAGGAGCGCGACCGCCACGGGAACCGCGGCGAGCCCGTAGAGCACCGCCCGGCCGAGCGCGAACGGCAAGCTGCCGTGCTGGAGGATGCCCGCCAGCGGCAACGCCGCTGCGACCAGTCCCAACATGAGCGCGAAGGCCGGCGCACCGAAGCCGCGCCGGCCGCGCACGCCGCCGGCCAGCCCGCCGAAGATGAGCACCGCCGCGATGGGCAGCGCCGCGACCGAGGCCGAGCCGAGGCCGAGCTGCTGCGCGACCGCGGAGGCGGTGAGCGCAGCGGACTGCGACGGGTCGGCGCCGAAGCGCGCCCCCTCGCGCGTGACCCACATCGCCCCGCCGGCGCTGTACAGCGCCTGCGCCAACAGGGGCGCGGTGGCGACGATGGGCGGGACCTTCCAGCGCATGGCCAGGAGCACCGCGCAGACCGCAGCCCAGAGGAGACCTCCGACCAGCAGCACCCCGTGCCCCAGAACCAGCGGACCGGCTTCGGCGACCGATTGCATACCTTCTTCCGTAGAACGCGCGGCGCTATCCCGCCCTCGTAGCTGCGCAAGGCGCGGTCTCCGCGACGACGCCGGAGTACCTTCGGGCGGTGAAGCTCTCGCCCCGCCCCCGCCGTGTCCCCGCGTGGGTGCCGCTGGCCGGATGCGTCGTGATCGGAGTTGCGCTCGGTTGGCCCCGTCTGCCCGACGCCGCCGGGCCCGAAGCCGACGTCGCCCGCTTCTCGGCGACGCGCGCGCTCGACGCGCTCGAACCGTGGGCCCACGCCCCGCGACCGACCGGGAGCGCCGCGCACGCCCGCGTGGTCGCCGGGCTCGAAGCGCGGTTCGGCGACCTCGGCTTCGTCGTCGAGCGCCAGGTCCACGGCGCCCTGGTGAACCTCGTGGTGCGCGCCCCCGGCGCGCCCGACGACGGGGTGTGGTTGGTGGCGCACAGCGACTCGGTGCGGGGGTCGCCGGGCGGGGGGGACGACGGCCTCGGCCTCGCGGTGCTCGCCGAGGTCGCGCGCGCGGTCGGGCCCGACCCCCGGCTGCACGTGCTCGTGACCGACGGCGAAGAGGCTGGGCTGCTCGGCGCCGAGGCCTTCCTGGACGCCCGCCCCGCGCCCCAGATCCTGCTCAACGTCGAGGCGCGCGGGTCGAGCGGACCCGCCTACATGTTCCAGACCGCCGGTCCGGCGGCGCCGCTGTTGGCGGCGTGGGGTGACGCGCAGTGCGGCGCCCAGGCCACCTCGTTGGCGCGCGTCGTGTACGAGCTGCTCCCCAACGACACCGACTTCACGCCGTTCCGGAGGGCGGGGTGGTGGGGCTACGATTTCGCGCTCATCGGCTCCGCGTGGCGGTACCACACCCCCGACGACACGCTCGAAGGCCTCGACCCGCGCAGCGTCCAGGCCGTCGGCGACTGCGTGCTCGGCCTCACGCGGGCGTGGCTCGACCGCCCACGCGCAGGCGACGGCGACCGCGTGTACGCCCAGGCGGCCGGCACGACGTTGCAGGCCCCGCCCTGGGCCGTGCGCCTGGCCGGGCTCGCGCCGCTGTTGCTCCTCGGCCGGCCGGCCCGATGGCGGGGAGCCCTCGTCGGGGGCGGGGCCTGGCTCGGGAGCGTCGTGGTGGCCGGCGTCCT
>SXOM01000549.1 GCA_005776735.1 Pseudomonadota bacterium | reverse complement strand
GGGCAGCAGCAGCGCGTCGCGGTGGCGCGTGCGTTCGCTTCGCGGCCCAAGGTGCTGCTCTTGGACGAGCCGTTCTCCAACCTCGACGTCGCGCTACGGGTCGAGCTCCGCGACCAGGTCTCGGTCCTCGCGCGCGAGGAGCGTCTCACCGTGATGTTGGTCACCCACGACCAGGAAGAGGCCCTGTCGATGTGTGATCGTGTGGCGGTCATCGCCGAGGGTCGGGTGGAGCAGGTGGCGCCGCCCCGGGAGCTCTACCACCGGCCGCGCACCCGCTTCGTGGCCGGTTTCGTGGGCACGCTCAACGTGCTGCGCACGCGCGCGGTCGGCGGCCGGACCGAGATCGGCGGCGTCTCGGCGCCCGACGGGGAGGTCGAGATCGGCTTTCGCCCCGAGGCGGTGGTCTTCGACACCCAGGGCGTGCCGTGCACCGTCGAGCGTGCGGTGTACCACGGCGCGTTCACGCGCTACCACCTGGCCGTATTGGGCGGCCACGTCATCGTGGACACCGACACCCCGCCCGGCACCCACCTCCGCGTGACCGACGCCTGGCTCCTCGAGGACTGACATGCTGCTGTTGACCCCCGGCCCGCTGACCACCCACCCCGACGTCCGCGCGGCGATGGCGCACGATCACGGCTCGCGCGACCCCGCGTTCGTGGCGTTGTGTCGGCGGGTCTGGACCGGGCTCGAAGCGCTCGCGCCCGGGCTCCGTGCCGTGCCGGTCCAGGGGAGCGGCACCTTCGCGGTCGAAGCGATGCTCGGGGCCTGCGTGCCTGCGAGCGGGGGCGTGGTGGTCCTGGTCCACGGCGTGTACGGGCGCCGCGCGGTCGAGATCCTGACGCGGCTCGGGCGGCGCGTCGTGGCCCTGGACGCCGACGAAGGGGCCGACCCCGACCTCGCCGCCCTCGCCGGGACGCTCGCCGGCGATCCGGGGCTCACGCACGTCTTCACCGTGCACTCCGAGACCACCACCGGGCAGCTCTTGCCGCTCCGGGCGATCTCGGACGTGGTGGCGGCTGCGGGGCGGCGGCTCCTGGTCGACGCGATGAGCAGCTTCGGCGCGGTGCCGCTCGACGGGACCTTCGACGCGGTGGCGGCGTCGGGGAACAAGTGCCTCGAAGGGGTCCCCGGGCTCGCGTTCGTGCTCGTGCGGCCCGACGCGCTCGGGCCGGGGGTGAGCCTGTCACTGGACCTGCGCGAGCAGCTCGCCCGGCTCGACCGCGACGGGCAGTTCCGCTTCACGCCGCCGACCCACGTGCTCGCCGCGCTCGACGTCGCGTTGCGGTTGCACACGGCCGAGGGAGGCGTGGTCGGTCGCGGGGCGCGCTACCGCACCAACATGCGCCTGCTGGTGGCGGGGATGCGCGCCCGCGGCTTCGTCGCGATGTTGCCCGACGCGCGGCAGGGCCCGATCATCGCGACGTTTCACACCCCGGCGTGGCCGGAGTGGAGCTTCCCCAGGTTCTACGACCTGCTCGGAGCGCAGGGCTTCGTCATCTACCCCGGGAGCCTGGCGCGGACGCCGTCGTTCCGCGTGGGAACCATCGGCCAGGTCTTCCCAGCCGACATCGAGCGGTTCCTCGAAGCAGTGGATGTGGCGGTCGCGGTGCTGCGCGGGGCCGCGCCGCCGGCGTGGCGGGCGCCCCCCTGGCTGCGTGCGGTGCTCTTCGACCTGGCCGGGACCACCATCGACTGCGGGTGCATGGCCCCGGTCGCGGTCTTCGTCGAAGTCTTCCGCCGCCGCGGGGTCGTGGTGTCCGAAGCGAGCGCCCGTGGACCCATGGGCACGCACAAGCGAGAGCACATCCGCCGGATGTGCGCCGATCCCGCGGTGCTCGCGGCGTGGGTCGCGGCGCGCGGGGTGGCCCCGACCGAAGGCGACGTCGAGGCGATGTACCAGGAGGCCGAGCCGCTCCAGGTGGCGTGCCTCCCCGAGCACAGCACGCCGATCGCCGGCTTCTTGTCGCTGGCGGCGGCGCTGCGGGAACAGGGCGTCCGTCTTGGCGCGACCACCGGGTACACCACGCCGATGATGGCGGTGCTCCGCCCGCACATGGCGGCCCAGGGGTGGTCGCCCGACGTGGTCCGGTGTGCGAGTGACGCCCCCGCCGGCCGCCCCGCGCCGTACCTCAACCAGCTCGCCGCCATGGCGCTCGGGGTCGACGACGTCCGGAGCGTGGTCGTGGTCGGTGACACCGTCGTCGACATGCAGGCGGCGCGCAACGCCGGGATGTGGGCGGTCGGGGTGGCGCTCACCGGCAACCTCGTCGGCCTCGGCGAATCCGCGCTCGCGGCGCTCGACCCCGCCGAGCGTGACGCACACCGCGAGCACGCCGCCGCCGTGCTCTACGCGGCAGGCGCCCACGTGGTCGTCGACCGGGTGACCGACCTCGGGCGCGCGTTAAGGACTATAAGGCGAAGCGCAAGATCGGCATTCAGCCGGAGGACGGCGGCGACGTAGTCGAGTACCTCGTGCCCAAGTCGAAGGTCATCGACGTGCAGGAAGGCGACTACGTCAAGCGCGGCGACAACCTCATCGGCGGCTCGCCCGATCCGCACGACATCCTCGAGACCATGGGC
>SXOM01000548.1 GCA_005776735.1 Pseudomonadota bacterium | reverse complement strand
TGGATGATGGGGCTTGAACCCACGACACTCGGTGCCACAAACCGATGCTCTACCAACTGAGCTACACCCACCGTAGCGCCCGCGCTTCTAATGCCGGAACGAGGGGTTGGCAAGGGCCGGCCGCAGAAAGGCGGGCGCCGGAAGCGCCGCGCCCGGAACTTGATCGGCGTAGAAGCTCAACTCGTCCGCGAGGAGGGCCCGGAGCACGATTTCTTCGGTGAGGCCGCCGCCGGAGAGCGCAGCCGCGACCACGAGGTTCCCGACCGGCCCCTCGTCCACCAGGACACCGCCGTGGCCGGCGACCGCCGCGGGGACCTCGCGGGCAGTGCTCGCCGGAAGCCAAGGTACGCCCGGCGCTTCCATCGGCTCCGCCTCGCCGCCGGGCAGGGCGCCCCACGCCGCGATGCGGGCGACGGGGTCGGACCACGCCTCGACCGTGTCGAACGGGGCGGCATCCCAGAACGCGTCGGCGGCGTCGTCCACCGCCGGGAACGGGGGAGCGGCCAGGCCCGGCTCCGCCTCGATCGGGGTCCACGGCCACCGGTCCGGCGCGGTCGCCACCCCGCTGAGCGGATCGACCGCACGGAGCAGGTCGACCAGCACACCCCCCGGGAGCACGTATCTCCCGCCGGCGCCCAGCTCGGCGGCGTCGACGCCGTCGGCGAGGCCGGTGGGCGCCGGCGACACGGCCCCGGCCCACGGCACGAACATCGGCACGGCCGCGACGTCGGTGAAGACCGCCCCACCGGCCCGGGCCGACGCCGCCAGCCCGAACGGCACTCGGAGTTGGTCGTCGAGCTGCAGCAGGCCGTCCCACCCGACGAGGACGGTCCCGCCGATCCGGCGGAGGCGGCCGAACCCGTCGCGTTCGATCGCGAGCGCCCGCTCACCCAGCGAGAGTTGGACCAGGCGACCCAGCGCATCGTGCACCAGCCCGACCCCGCCGGCGCTCCCGTCGAGTCCGGTGAGGGCGCCGTCCTCGGACCACCGGTAGGTCAGCTCGCCGACCCCGAGCCCCCACGGCCCGGCCACCGCCAACGCCGCGCTCTGGGGCCGCCCCTCCGCCGAGGTCCGCACCGTGACGCGCTCGTCGCCGTACCGCCCAAGCTGCCACGACCACGTTCCCGCCTGCATCAAGCGGCCCACCGGGTCGCGCAGCAGGGTCCGCGCGGCCCGCTCGACGACCCGGCCGAGCGCGTCGGCGCTCCACCCCGCGTGGCCGGCCGGCTTCCCGTCGCGGTCGACCGCGACCAGCTCGCCGGCGTCCGCGGACACGTTGCGGCGCACCAGCGTGCCGTCGGGGAACCGCAGCAGCTTCAACGCGCCGCTGGTCTCGTAGTCCGCGCCGAAGGTGCCGAGGTCGGGCGACTCGGCGCGGACCACGCGGCCCACGGCGTCGCGCCCCAGCGTCAGCACCCGATCCGTCGTGACGCGCGCGATCCGCCCGCGCATGTCGCGGACGAACGAGACCGCCCCGAGCGGATCCGCGACCTTGACGACCCTCCCGCCCCCGTCCCGCGACACGCGCGTCGCCTCGCCGGCCGCGTCGGTCACGAGCACCACCCGCCCCGCGCCGTCGCGCTCCAACTTCCACCGGGCCGCGTCGCCTGCGCTGACCGCCTGCACCCGGCCGGCGGCGTCGCGGGAGATGCCCCACTCGACCTCGCCCGCGCCGAAGCCGGTCACCCGGCCGGCGCCGTCCCGCGACCAGCCTCCGACGGGCCCGGTCGGGCCCCGCACCTCGATGATCCGGCCCGCGGCGTCGCGGACCAGGCGATGGTCGCCGATGCTCCGCACCCGCCCGAGCCCGTCGCGCCCGAAGACGTACCCGCCGCCGTCCGGAAGTCGCACACCAACCAGCACGCCCGCCGGGTCGCGGGACAGGCGGGTGGACGACCCATCCGGCGCCCCGATCGCGCCGACGAGCCCCGCCGGATCCCGGGTCCACGTCCACAGGTGCCCGGCGTGGCTCAACTGGGTGACCTGCCCGTCGGTGCGGGTCACACGGGTGCCCGCACCGCCGGGGGGCTGCACGGCCTCGAGCCGCCCCGCGCCGTCGAACTTCAGCCGCCACTCCCCGCCATCGGGCGCGGTCACCCGCACCTCCCCGCCCGCGCGCACGATCGTCCACACCCCGCCGACCGGGTCGTGGACCTTGCGCAGCTCACCGGCCCCGTCACGTTCGAGCTGCAGCTCACCGAGGCCCGCGGGCACGAGCCGGCGCAGCCGCCCGTCTCCGTCCCACGCGGCGGTGGTGACCTCCGAACCACGCTCGAGGCGACGTACGCGCCCCTCGCCCACCTCCCGTGCCACCGTGCGACCGTCGGGCTCGCTCCGCCCCGCCACGCCGTCGGGCGATCGCACGAGCGTCCACGTGCCGTCGGTGGCATCCCGGAACGACACCAGCTCGGCGCCGGACCACCGCAGGGTTGCGACGCGCTCGGCGCCCCGCCGCACTCCGCTCACGCGCCCATCCTCCCCGCGCTCCACGCGCACCGTCACGCCGTCGGCGTCGGTCCACCCGAGGAGCGCACCTTCGACCCACCGGGTGACGTGACGTGCCCCCGCCGGGTCGGTCACCCGGAGCTCCCCCTCGCCACGCTCGACCGTCCACGTGCGCTGGGCGTGCTGGATCCGTACACGGTCGTCGCCGGCTTCGCAGCGCCACCGGCCCCCCAGACCGGAGGTGCCCTCCGCGTCGAGCTTCAGCGTCGCGTCGGGCCACCGGACCGCGACCAGCGCGTCGAGCGCGTATTCCAAGCGGATCGTGTCGGCGCCGCGTTCCACCGTCAGCAAGCGGGCGCCGTCCCAGGCGTAGGTGACCGCCGCGCCGGTGGTGCTCTCGGCCCGGTCCTCCACGAGCCGGGCCTCGACCGCGCCGCTGGCCATGCCGACGAACCGGCCCTCCGCGTCGCGGAGGATCGTGACGCGGCGCCCGTCGCGCACCCGCGCGACCACCCGCCCGACGGGGTCGAGCTCCAGGGCCTCCGCCACCTCCGCAGGCGGCACCGGGCGGCGGCCCGGCCGCACCAACTTCCCGTCGACCACGCGCCAGTCGTCCGCCCACGCCCATCGGGTCCCGTCCCAGAGCCGCGCGATGCGTACGTCGCGGGCGTACGGACCGCCGTCGACGTCGACCACCGCCACGTGCACGGCGCAATCGTCGGTGGAGAACGACACCACGCCGTGCCCGGCATCGTTCACCGGGCCCAGCGCGCCCCAACCCGTGGGCAACGGGGTCGGGTCCGTCGCCCACAACGCCGGCGCGGCCATCCAGGCCAGCGGCAACCCCACGAGGCCGGTCGGGCCGATCAGGGCTTCCCGGCCACCAGGTAGCGGACCCAGTTGACCGGGCGGTTCGACGCGTCGAACTCACGCAGCGTGGTCGCGCGCGCTTCGTAGAAGGAGCGGCTGGCGTTGTACCGGCGGTTCCCGCCTTCCCAGAAGTGCAGGACCGTACGGTCGTGGAAGTTCGGGTCGAGCGCGGGGGCGCCGACCAGGAAGTCGTACAGCCCGGCCCGGCGCGCGGCGACCATGCGTGCCTGCAGGTGGCCGACCTCAGCGACACCGCCCAGGTACGCCAGGCGCGCCATCAGCGGGGTGGCGGCGAGGTCGCCCAGCGTGAGCTCGCCGTCGGCGAGCTGCCAGCCCCCCGACGGACCCGCCGGGAAGTCGCCGATGTGCAGGAACCGCGCGTTGCCGGCGCTCGCCTTCCACGCCGCCACCTTCGCCTCCGGCCCCTCCAGGACCATCGCCTGCGGGAACGTGCGCCGGATGGTGTCGGCCTCGCCCGGCGTCGCACACAACGCCACGAGCGTCTGCTGGAACTCGTCGGCGATGGGCGGCGGCGACGCCAGGATGGCGTCGAAGTCCTGGTACCGCGAGACCGAGCGGATGTCGGCGAGGAACCGCAGGCCGTCGGCCTGCTCCGGCAGCGCGTCGATCGCGAACGCGCCGAACGGGGCCGGCCCGACCACGAGGTACTTGCCCAGGCCGGTCAGGATGTCCTGGCTCGAGTCCAGCACCGCGGTACGCAGCCGGTCGCCGGAGGCCACCGCGCTGTCGCCGGCCGAGATGGCCTTGGTCCAGGTCTGCATGGCGTCGGCGGTCTGCGGCTTGAGCTTCACGAGCTTGCCGCCGTTGGGGGTGAGGTAGAGCACCTCGACCATCCCCGGAAGGCGGCGGAACGAGATCACCGCGGAGCTGTCGAGCCCGGCGCGCAGGCCGGTGACGCCGGGCGACGGGGCGCTGGACAGGCCCGCGCCCTTCTCCGCCGCCACCAGCGCGTCGCGGGCGGCGGACGGGAAGGCCCCGCCGATCGCGAGCCACTTCAGCGACTCGAAGCGGTAGGCTGCCGCGGCGTCCCACACCGCGGCGGACTGCTCCGGCGTGGCCGCCCGCGGCACCGCGGTGACGCCCGAGCGCCACATCATCTCGGCGCTGTCACGCCGGTGCGACCAGCCGTGCAGCTCGACCGCCGGCGTGACCGGATCGGCCGCGGCGCGCACCAACTCGGCGTCGGCCGCCATCTCGCCCGGGAACGCCCCGTCGAGCACGAGCACCGGCGTCCACGGCCCGCTCCGCCACGCGGGCAGGGCCTGCGCGAGGGTGGCGTATTCCTTGGCGGCCGTCGTGACGTCTCCCGCGCCGAGCGCCTGGCGCGCCCGCGCCCAGGCCGTGAGCCCGGCGCCGGGAGCGCCCGCCTCGGACTTCATCACCGCGTTCCACGAGGCGGCGTCGGGGTGCTCGGTCCCGAGGGTGCCGGCGGCGCCGGACGCGAGCCACGCCCGCGCCGCGGCCTCCGACGCCCAGGTCGCGCCGCCCTCGCCGCGAAGCTGGCTGCGATCGGCCCACGTCGCGCCCCAGGTCTTGAGGTCTGGCGCGCGGGCGGCGAGCGCCTGCTCCCACGCGGCGGTGGGGTCGTCGACCCAGCCGGCCGACAACAGGCCCACCAGCGCCGCTTCGTCTTCGGGGAGGCCCGTCCCCGGCACCTTGGCCGCGCCGCGCATCGCGGCAGCGAGCTCACGCGCCGCCGTGGCGCGCGGCTCGGCGAGCGCCGCCACCGTACCGTCCACACACCCGACGTCGCCGACGGCGGCGCACGACAGCGCCAGCTCCCAGCTCCCGCGGGCCTGGGCCGCGGTGGAGGTTCACGCGGCGCTCGCCGAGGCGCTCGAGGCTGGGGGCAAGGCGATCCTGCTCCACAACCGCCGCGGCTTTGCCACCTTCGTGGAGTGTCCTGGCTGC
>SXOM01000547.1 GCA_005776735.1 Pseudomonadota bacterium | reverse complement strand
CTTGCCGCGGGCCGCGCGCCCGCCGCTGCCCGACGTGGAGGCCGGTCGCGGCGCGGACCCCAGACCCTCGGTCACTCCCCGGCCGCCACCGTCCACACGCGCACCCCTTCGCCCGGTGCCGGCGGGCCCAGCGCGTCGGTGAGGCACCGCAGCTCGGACGGGCGCACGCGACAGGGGCCGTGGGTGTGCGCCACCACCACGCCGAAGCCCGCGACGGCCGCGGGCAGGCGTTCGGCACAGTCCGCCGCCCCGAGCGCCGCCGCGATCCGCGCCGGCGTGGTGTCGTCCGCGCCCCAGGCGAGCGGGCCGGAGCGGAGGTAGAGCGGCGTGGGTCGGCCGTGTGTCCCCGCCTCCGCGAGGTAGTGCGCAGCGGCCTCGCGGCAGGATCGCGACACCACGGGCAGGTCGAGCAGCGGGCTCTGGCCGGCGGGGATCGGGGCCGTGGGGTGCTGCGCCCAGGCTTCGGTCGGGAAGGGGAGGGGGCGCGGGTCGACCCACGCTGCCTCGGCGAGTGAGAGCGCCGCGACCCACGGCGCGACCCGGGAGCGGGCCACCACCAGGGAGAGCGCGAGCACCACGCCGAGCACGAAGCGGTAGGGGGTGCCGCTCGCCGCGAGCGTGGCGGACAGCGCCGCGACCCAGCGGAACGGCCCCGCTTCGCCGAACGCGAGCACCAACAGCCCCGCCGCTGCGAAGAGCGCCCACCGCGGCGCCCCCGGCGTGCGCCAGCCCGCCCATGCCGCCCCGAGCGCGAGCGGCAGGCCGACGTACCCCAGGTGGATGACCCCCGGGCCCTTCCCAGGCGGCATCCGCGCCGCGAAGAACAGGTCGGAGGCGAGCACCGCGCGCTTGGGCGCCGGACCGGCCGAGGCGTCGAGCAGGCCGAACGGTGCGAAGAAGTGGTCGATCGACGCGTCGAAGCCCGGTGCGTGCCACGCCGCCACGCCGAGCGCTCCGACCAGCGCGAGCCCGAGGGCCGCCGCGCGCCGCGGCGCCGCGCGCACCCCCGCCACCGCCCACACCGCCACGACCCCGAGGGTGGCCAGGATCACGTGGGGCGCGGTGATCCCGGCCAGGGCCACGACCGGCGCGACCAGCGCCAGGCGCCATCGGGCGCCTTCGGCCGCCCAGACCATGAGCGCGAAGCTGGCGGCGCCGATGCCGAGCAAGGCCTGCTCCGGCTGACCGTTCTGCAGCGTGGTGCGCACCCACGGCGGCGCGGCCAGCAGCGCCCCGAGGCACAACGCCGCGCGCGCTTCGCCGAAGAGCACCCGGCCGAGCACCCAGCCGCCGAGCACGTTCGCCGCGGGCGTGAGCACGAGGGTGAGCGCGTACGCCGCGGGTGCGCCCACCACGTGCGCGAGCACGATCGACGGCCACAGCATCGGGCGGAAGTCCACGCCGAGCGGCCACCCGGAGAGCACGGTGTGCGGCGCCCACGTGCGCGTCGCGACCGCGAGCGCCGCGACATGGCCGCCGGTGAAGGTGCTCGTGGGCAGCACGGCGCGGTCGATGGCGCTCGGCCACGTGAGCCCGACGCCGAGCACGACCGCTGCGCCCACGAGGAGCGCGAGCCCGGCGTGACCCCCGCGGGTCGGAGCGGACCCCTGAGGTTCGAGCTCGTCCGCGCGGCGAGGCGGTTCGAGAGGAGGCGCCACGGTCCCGCTTTAGCCCGCGCCGGACCGCGCCGTGGCGGTTAGCCCGCCGGTATGCTGCTGTTCCTCGTGGGGTGCGACCTCCCCCTCACCGACATCGCCATCCGGGGCGACTCCGCGACCGTCGTCGAGGCGGGCACCCTGGTCGAAGAGCTGCTCTCCGACTTCGGGTTCGAAGACTTCGTGTCGATGGACCTCACCCAGGCCGAGGAGCTGTCCAACCAGGGGGTGCAGCCGGGCGACATCAGCGCGGCGGCGCTCACCGAGTTCAGCCTCACCGCCGAGCAAGGGGCGCCCGACCTGAGCTTCTTCGACCGCATGGACCTCTCGGTGTCCGCGCCCGCGCTCGACACCGTCCTGCTCGCCCAGGCCGACGCGTTCCCCGAGGACCAGGCGACCGTCGAGCTCCTCACCACGGGCACCGACATCGTCGACTACCTGGTGAGCGAAGCGATGACCCTCGAGGTCGGCGTTGAAGCGCATCGCCCGGACGAGGACACCACGGTCCGCGCGGATTGGACCGTGGTGGTCACCGTCACGACGCAGGGCGCGGTCTCCAACCTGTAGGGGCCGGGCACGACGCGGCGACCCGGGGCGCGGGTCGGCGTCTTTCGGGGGGGGGAAACGCCGCCGAAGCGAACGGAGACGAGGTCACCCCCGGGTCCTGCCGGGCCGGGTGAAATTGGCGTTCGCGCCGCGACCGGTTCGCAAGCGAACCTGCGCTCCGCTCAGCCAATTCCACCCGACCCGTCACCCGCCGCGTCACCGAACCGGCCACCGAGGGGCGGCGTTTGGCACAGCGGCGGGACGCCGAACCGCGAGGGTCTTGCTGCACCGGCCCCGGTCGGTGGGCCCGGCGGCGTCACACTTCGAGCGGGATGGGTGGGCGTGGCGACGGCAGTGGCGACGCGCGGCGGAGGAGGGAGGCAGGGCGCACGGCGGGGGGTGGCAGGTCGCACGGCGGAGGCGAGGCGGCGGACGCCGGGGTGGCAGGTCGCACGGCGGAGGCGCGGCCTACGGCGGAGGCGAGGCGGCGGACGCCGGGGGCCCTGGCCCCGGCGGGAGGCGAGGCCTACGGCGGAGGCGACGCGGCGGACGCCGGGGGGCCAGGCCCCGGGGGGAGGCGAGGCCGCCGGCGGAGGGGCGGGCGCCGGTGGAGGCGACACGGCGGACGCCGGGGTGGCAGGTCGCACGGCGGAGGCGACGCGCGACGGCGGTGGGCGTGGCGGCGGAGGCCGGG
>SXOM01000546.1 GCA_005776735.1 Pseudomonadota bacterium | reverse complement strand
GTGACCAGCCAAGATTATAAGGAACTAAAAATATGGTACTTACGGTCCCGGCCCTGCTTGGCCGAGCCGCCTGCGCTGTCTCCCTCGACCAGGTACAGCTCGCACTTGGCCGGGTCGCGCTCGGAACAATCCGCGAGCTTGCCCGGGAGGCCCCCGCCGTCGAGCACGGTCTTGCGCCGCGCGAGGTCGCGCGCCTTGCGGGCGGCTTCCCGCGCACGGGCCGCCTCGACGGACTTGTTGACGATCGACTTGGCGATGACCGGATGTTCGTCCATCCAGATCGCGAGCTGCTCGTTGACGATGGACTCGGTGAGGCCCTTGACCTCGCTGTTGCCGAGCTTGCCCTTGGTCTGCCCTTCGAACTGCGGGTTGCTGATCTTCACCGACACCACGGCCGTGAGGCCGTCGCGGATGTCGTCGCCGGTGAGGCCGACCTCGCCCTTCTGGTTCTTGAGCAGGTTGTTGGCCGCCGCGTAGGCGTTGACCGTGCGGGTGAGCGCGGCGCGGAACCCGGCGACGTGCGTGCCGCCGTCGACCGTGTTGATGTTGTTGGCGAAGCTGCAGACGGTCTCGAGGTACGAGTTGTTCCACTGCAGCGCGATCTCGACCTCGAGCTGGGCCTCCTTGCCGCCGCGCAGGTACACCGGCGGGTGCACCGCCTCGCGGCCCTGGTTGAGGTACTCGACGAACTGCCGGATGCCGCCTTCGTAGAAGAACTCGTCGCCGCGGTCGGCGCGCAGGTCGCGCAGCTCGATCCGCAGGCCCTGGTTGAGGAACGCCAGCTCGCGCAGGCGGTTGGCGAGCACCTCGTACACGAACGTCGTGGTCTCGACGAAGATGGTGGGATCGGGCAGGAAGCGGACCCGCGTGCCGCGCTTGACCGACTCTTCCCGCCGCTCGAGGTCGGTGGCGGGAGCGCCGCGCTCGAACCGCTGCACGTGGTGGAACCCCTGCCGCCACACGTCGAGGTACAAGGTGTCGGACAGCGCGTTGACGCAGCTCACCCCGACGCCGTGCTTGCCGCCGGAGACCTTGTACCCGCCACCGCCGAATTTTCCGCCTGCGTGCAGGACCGTGAGCACGACCTCGGCCGCCGGCCGCCCCGTCTCGGGGTGGGTGTCGACCGGGATGCCACGCCCGTTGTCCTCGACCGAGCAGCTCCCATCTTCGTGCAGGGTCACGATGATGTGGGTGCAGTAGCCGGCCAACGCCTCGTCGACCGAGTTGTCGACCACCTCGTAGACGAGGTGATGCAGGCCGCGCGTGCCGATGTCCCCGATGTACATCGACGGGCGGACACGTACGGCCTCGAGGCCTTCGAGCACCTGGATGCTGGAGGCCCCGTACGCCGAAGCGCTACCCCCGTCGGGGACGGCCCCTTCCTGGGTGTCGGCGTTTTCCTTGGGGTCTGCCATCCGGTCTCCTGCGCCTGCGCGAGCGCGCGAGCGTAACCCGTCCCCAGACACCCGGAGCGCCTCAGGGCGAGGCCGTAGACCCGTCCCGAAAGGCGGCCGAGGCGGGACGGCCTCGCGCCGCCGACGCGTCGACCGCAGCGACGCCGCGCGCCCCGCCCCTGCGCGCAGCCCCGTGCGGCGCGGGCAAGCCCCTGCCCGACGCGCGGCCGGTCGCGCCGCGCCGCCCCGACGCTCAGAGCGTCAGGATGAAGGCGATGACGTCGGCGACGTCCTGGTCGTCGAGGCTCTCGCCGAACGCGGGCATGCCGCCGTCGCCGTCGACGATCGTGGCTTCCATCGACGCTTCGTCGGTGAGCCCGACCAGGGACGAACCGGTGCCGCCCGTGCCGTCTGCGGCGTGACACGAAGCGCAGTTGTCGGCGAAGATGGTCGCGCCGGCGTCGGCGTCACCGACAATCTCGGTCTCGGTGGCACAGGCGAACGCGAAGAGGGTGAGCACAGCCAGACGCATGGGATTCTCCTCGCCGCCAGCTACCCCAGGCGTCGCGTCGCGTCACCCGTCGTCCGCGGTCCCGGTGGGCCGGGCGACACCGGCCTCGACGGAAAATACCCGGATTCCTTCGACGGATCGTGGAAGAAATCGGGTGTCGGTGGTCGTGACGAACACCTGCGCACCAAGCTCGCTCACCACGCGCACCAATCGGGCCGTCCGATCCGGATCGAGCTCCGAGCCCAGGTCGTCGACCAGGAAGATCGGCGTTTCATCTGTGGTTCGTGCGCAGGCGAGCTCGGCGAGCTTCCACGCGAGCACCAACGAGCGCGCTTGACCCTGCGAAGCGTACGCGCGCGCCGGCTTGCCGCGGACCGCGAACTCGAGGTCGTCACGGTGCGGCCCCACCATGACCCGGCGCAGGTCACGCTCCTGCCCGCGGGCCGCGAACTGGGCGCGCAAGAACGTGTCCTCGTCGCCGGTGGTCTGCGGGCGGAAGCGGACCGACACCTCCTCGTCGCCGCAGAACTCACGGTAGAAGGAGCGGAAGTGCGGTGCGACGGACGCGACCGTCTCGGTGCGACGTGCGACCACGCGCACCGCGAGACCGGCGAGTTGGGCGTCGACCGCGTCGAGCGTCGGGCCGTCCGCGTTCCCCGGGCGCAGACACGCCGCCTTGTGGTCGAGCACCCGCCGGAACTGTTGGGCCAACGAGAGGTAGCCCGGGTCGAGCGTGAGCGCGGTGCGGTCGAGCATCGCCCGGCGCAGGGCCGGCTCCCCGCGGATGGGCGCCACGTCGCCGGGCACAAACCACGCCGCGCGGAAGCTGCGGAGCCAAGAGACCGCGTCCACCGTGCGATCTTCGCGACGCAGCGTGCGCCCCGCCTCGGCCCAGGCGATGCGGTACCGGCGCGTCATGCCGTCGGAGTGGACGACGCCTTCGACCATCGCTTCGCGACTGCCGAACTTCAGGAGCTCTGCCGTCCGGGTGGCGCGGAAGCTCCGCAAGGTGCCGAGCGCGGCGATGGCCTCGAGCCAGTTGGTCTTGCCCTGGCCGTTGGGACCGACGAACGCGACGAACGGCGCGTCGACATCGATGACCTCGGCGCCGAGGTTCCGGAACGACTGCGCCTGGACGCGGAGGAGGCGCACCCGGGCGTCAGTCGAGGCGGACGGGCATCACGACGAACAGCGCGTTGTCGTCGTCCATGTCCTTGAGGATGCACGGCGCGAGGGCCTCGCCGAGCTCGAGCGCCACGCGGCCGCCCTCCATCACGCTGAGCACCTCGATGACGAAGCGGGCGTTGAAGCCCATCGCGATCGGCTCGCCGCTGAGCTCGATGGCCACGTCCTCGCGGACGTCGCCGGCGTCGGCCTTGCGCGCGGTGAGGACCAGGCCCTCCGACGAGAACTGGAACCGCACCGAGTTGGTCGCGTCGGTCGCGAGGATCGAGACCCGGCGCAGCGCTTCGCGCAGCGCTTCACGATCGACGAGGACCCGACGCTTGTACGAGGCGGGCAGCACCTGCCGGTAGTCCGGAAAGTCGGCCTCGAGCAGGCGCACGTGGACCATCACGCCCGGGAACTGCAGGAGCGCGGCGCGGTCGCCGAAGGCCAGGGACACCTCGCCCTCGTAGCCTTCGAGGAGCTTCCGGATCTCGCCGAGGCCCTTGCGGGGCAGGAGCATCTTCCGCCCGATGCCGAGCTCCCCGGTATAGGGCGCCTGCGCCCAGCAGAGCCGATTGCCGTCGGTGCCCACGAACCGCACCACCGCCCCGGTGGCCGCCGCCGTGTCTTCCACGTGCGCGCCGTTGAGCCCGTACCGGTTGTCGTCGGGCGCGACCGCGAAGTGCACCCGGTCGATCACCCGGCGGAGCGCGCCCGCCTCCATCATCAGCGCCCGCGCCTGGTCGAGCGCCGGGGTGACCGGAAAGTCGGCCGCGTTGAACGTGGCCAGCTTGAAGACCGACGCGCCGCACCGCACCTCGAGCCGACCGGAGTCGATGAGCGTGAGGGTGACGATGTCGCCCGACAGGACCTTCGCAACCTGGAAGAAATTGGACGCGTCGACCGCCACCTCGCCCGGGGTGCGCACCGTGGCCTGGTAGTCGGCGATGACCGTCATCGTCTTGTCCGTGGCGGTCGCGCGAAGGCCTTCGGCCGTGGCCTGCAGGTGCACGGCGCTGAGGATCTGCAAGGTGGGGCGCTTCTCGACGATGCCCTGCGCCCGGGCGAGGGCGCGGACGAGTTCGTCACGGTGGATGAGGAGGTCCATGCGGGTTCCGGGGATCAGGGGGTGCCTTGTATACCGAACTGAGAGAACTTGAAGATGATCCTAAAGGCCTGTGGACAGTGTGGATAACGTACTTCAGCCTTGTAGAACCTTAGCTATTCCGGATCGCAACCAGGGGGATATCCGCAGGATGACCGGGGCGGTTGTCCGCAGCCGCGCCGGCCGCGGCGAGGGGTGTGGAGAAGTGGCGGAGTCATGCACAGCCTCTCCGCCGCTGGTCCGCAGCTTGTCCACCGGGTTGTCCACAGGCCGGCGGGCCCGGCGACCCTCGACCCGCTCATTCTGCGCCTCGGACGATCTTTTCGAGCATGTCGACCTCGGCGCGGAGGTTGGGGTCGGTCGACATCTCGGTGGCCACCTTCTTGCAGGCGTACTGGACGGTCGAATTGTCCCGCTCGAACGCTCGTGCGATCTCCGGGAAGCTCAGACGCGCGACGGTGCGGCACAGGTACATCGCGAGCTGGCGCGGATGGGAGATGTTGGCCGGGCGCCGCGAGCTGCGGATGTCGTTGGGCCGGATGTGGTAGTGCTCCGCGACCCGCTGGATGATGAGGTCGGCCGAAGGGGGCGGGGTCTCGGGCGGCAGGACGTCCGACATCCGCTCGAGCACGAACGACATCGTGACCGGGCGGCCGTAGAACGCGTGCAGGGCGGCGAGGCGGTTGAGCACCCCTTCAGCCTCGCGGACGCTGTTGCGGACACGCTGGGCGATGGCGTACTGCACGTCGGAGGGCAGGACCAGGTGGATGGCGTCGGCCTTCTTGGCGAGGATGGCCATCATGGTCTCGACGTCGGGCGGCTGCACGTCGGCGAGCAGTCCCTGCGAGAACCGGGTGCGCAGCCGCGGCTGGAGCTTTCCGATCTCCTGGGGAGCCTGGTCGGCGGCGAGGACGATCTGCTTCTTCGCGGCGAGCATCACCTCGAAGACGTAGAAGACCTCCTCCTCGGTGCGGTCGCGGCCCGCGATGAACTGCACGTCGTCGAGCAGGAGCACGTCGACCTCGGTGCGGAAGCGCTCGCGGAACTGCGGCACCGTGCGGTTCTGGAAGGCCGACACCATCTGGTCGAAGAACTGCTGGCCGGTCATGTAGAGGACGCCGCCCCCGAGCCGGCGCTCGACGCGGTTGCCGATGCTGTGCATCAGGTGCGTCTTGCCGAGGCCGGTGCTCCCGTAGATGAAGAGCGGGTTGTAGGCCTGGCCCGGCGCGTCGGCGACCGCGCACGCCACGCTGTGCGCGAACTCGTTGCACTTGCCCACGACGAAGTTGTCGAAGGTCATCGCGCGTTCGAGATGGCTCGGGGCCCGGCGGTTGGGACGCGGCGCGGGCGCCTCGACCTCGACCGGAGCGCCGTCCCAGGTGACGTCGAGCGCCACCGGAGCGCCCTGGACCTCTTCCCAGGCGCCGCGCATCTCGTCGAGGAAGTTGTCGCGTACCCACTCGTAGGTGACCCGGTTCTCCGCGCGCATCCGGACGCGGCCCGGCTCGGCGAACTCCAGGCGCACCGCGCCCGAGCGCACCCAGATATCCATGTTCTGACCACCGATCCTGCGCTCGAGGGCAGCGCAGAAGACCGGCCAAACGTTGTCCATTCGTCGCCTGGGAATCCGCGGTCCGGAGCCACGACGACGTGGACCCCGCAGCACACCGCCTGCCGGTCGAGTCCTACCCCAAGGATCGGATCGCTTTCAAGCCGCTGCGCGCATGATCCTCGTGGAGCGGCGTCCGGATCGCCGATCTTGATCACGTTGCCCGTCCGCTTTGGAAAAGTGCAGGATGATGATCGACTTCCCGGGAGTGGGGCGTCGAGCGTCGGGGGGTTTGCTCGCGGGCCAGGACAGGTTAGCCGCGCGGGCTCAACTCCGGAGAGGACATGTCGAAGCGCACCTTCCAGCCGCACAACAAGCGTCGCACGCGCACCCACGGGTTCCGCGCCCGTATGGCCACCGCCGCGGGCCGCAACGTCTTGGCCCGCCGCCGTGCGAAGGGCCGCAAGCGGCTCGCCGCCACCGTTGCCTCCAAGCGCGATTAGCCCTCCCGACCGGCTCCGGCGCTCCGAGGATTTCCGACGGGTGCAGGGTCAGGGTCGCCGGCATCGGGGCCGTCTTTTGACGGTCGTGGTCTCAGCTGGCACCGGCGGCGCTTCGCGGTTCGGTCTCGCGGTGAGCCGCAAGGTCGGGAACGCGGTCACACGCAACCGGGTCAAGCGCTGGTTGCGGGAGGCCGTGCGGGCGCTCGCGGAAACTTTTCCGCCGCACGTCGACGCGGTGCTTATCGCTCAGCCGGCGGCCGCCGGAGCGGACCTTCGCCTCATCACCCACGAGCTCGCCTCGCTGATGTCTCGGCTCTCACGATGACCTGGTTCCTGCTCACGATGATCCGCGGCTGGCAACGCGTGGTCTCGCGGTTCATGCCTCCGGTCTGCCGCTTCTACCCGTCGTGCAGCCGCTACACGGCCGAGGCCGTGGAGCACTGGGGGCCCCTGCACGGATCGTGGCTCGGGATGCGTCGAATTGCGCGGTGTCATCCCTTCCATCCGGGCGGGTACGATCCCGTGCCGCTGCCGCCGCCCAAGGAGCATCCGTGAAGGACCAGAACGAGCGGCGGTTGTTCACGGCCGTGGCGGTCAGCCTGGCGCTGATCTGGGTGTGGCAGTTGTTCTTCGCGCCGCCCCCGCCCGTGGCCGAGGAGCCCGGGGCCGACGCGGCCGTCGAAGCCGCCTCGCCGTCGCCCGCCGCGGCGCCGCGCGGCAACCCCGCCGTCGCGGTCGCTGCGGCCGAGGCCGCGTGCACCGGTACGGCGTCGGTCATCCAGACCGAGAAGGCGATCCTCGAGGTCTCGGACTGCGGCGCGGTGCGTTCGGTCCGGTTCCCCGGTCAGCAGAAGGCGCTGGTGGTCACCGGGTGGTGGAAGTGGTTGTGGGAGCGCGTCACCGGCAACGAGTCCGGCGGCTGGCACCCGTACACCGGCGGCGAAGAGCCGCTCGATCTCCTCGTCGACGGCGAGCTCCTGGTCGCCGGTCGCGGCGCCTACGCGCTCGGCGGCACGTGGACCGTCACCTCCACCGACCCGCTGGTCCAGGAGCGCCGCACGCCCGACGGGTTCCGCATGGTGCGTACGGTGCGGAAGGGCGAGAAGCCCGACCTCTGGGACGTGACGATTCGCCTGGAGTCCGACCGACCCCTGATGGGACCGTTCTGGGTCGGCGTCGCCGACCGCTTCGTCCAGACCAACCCCTACAGCACCACCTCTTCGCTCCTGGCCCTGGTCGACGGCGATCAGGAGACGGTGACCGCGCCGGGGGACATCCAGTCGCCCGAGCGCTTCGAAGGGCCGGTCGGCTGGTTCGGCCTCGGGGATCGGTACTTCCTCGCCGCGGCCGCACCCAAGGAGGGCTCCACCGGCCGCCTGGAATGGGCGCGCGTGGACAGCGAACGGGTCGGCGCGTTCTACGTCCTCGAGGCCACCTCCCTCACGCCCGAGGCGCCGATCGAGTCGTCGTTCACCCTGTACGCCGGCCCGCGGGAGCTGCGTCAGCTCGAGCTCGCGGGTCACGGGTTCGACGAGGCCGTCGACCTGGGCATCTTCGGGTTGTTCGCGAAGTTCCTGCTCATCACGCTGCACCTCATCCAGTCCGGCATCGGAAACTGGGGCTACTCCATCCTGGTGCTCACGCTGCTGGTGCGGCTGGTCACCTACCCGCTCACGCGCTCGGCGGTGGTGTCGGGTCGCAAGATGCAGTCCCTGCAGCCGGCGATGAAGGAGCTCCAGGAGAAGTACGCCGACGACAAGGAGACGTTGAACAAGGAGATGATGGCGATGTACTCCCGCAACGGGGTCAACCCGTTGGGTGGGTGTTTCCCCATGCTCATCCAGATGCCCGTCTTCTTCGCGCTCTTCACCGCGCTGCAGTACGAGCCGAGCTTGTTCTACGCCGACTTCTTGTACGTGCGCGACCTCAGCGCACAGGACCCGTACGGGTTCTTGAGCCTCTTCGTCGTGATCGGCATGTACGTCCAGCAGACGATGATGCCGACCACGGGCATGGACCCCACGCAGGCCCAGGTCCTCAAGCTGATGCCGCTCATCTTCGGCATCATGATGTGGACGTCGCCGGCCGGCCTCGCCCTCTACTACTCGCTCAACACCGTCCTCGCGATCGTGCAACAGTGGTACAACACGCGCACGATCCCGTTGATCCCGCCCCCTGGAGACTCGAATGTCCCTGCCTGAGAACCACGTCGTGACCGAGGGTCGGACCCTCGGCGCCGCACGTGAAGCCGCCGCCGAGCTGCTCGGCGTGCCCCTCGCCGCGATCGAGCACAAGCTCGACCTCGCCCACTTCAAGGCCTCCGGCTCCGCCGGCGCCGCGACCGTCAAGATCTTCGCCTGGGCGCGGGACATGCAGGGGCTCGCCCCGGCGATCGCCGCCGAAGCGTGGATCCGCACGCTCCTCGGCGCGATGGGTCGCGACGCGCTCGTGAAGTCCGAGCTCAAGGGCGACACCGCGGTGGTGTACGTCGACGCCAAGGAAGGCGCCCGCCACCTCGTCGGTCGCCAGGGCACCACCCTCCGCGCCATCCAGCACCTGCTCGAGCGCAACGTGGGCCGCGAGTTCCCCGAGGCGCGCTTCCGCCTCGACATCGCCCGCAACGACGAAGGTGGCGATCGCCGCGACGACCGCCCCCGCGACGACCGTCCGCGCGACGACCGTCCGCGCGACGACCGCCCGCGCCGCGACGACCGCCCGCGGTTCGACGACCGCCCCCGCCGCGACGACCGTCCCCGCCTTGACGACCGCCCGCGTCGTGACGACCGTGGCGACCGCGGCGACCGCCCCCGTCGCAACGACGGCGAGCAGCTCAAGTCGCTCGCGCGGAAGCTCGCCCAGAAGGTGCTGGAGACCGGCGAGCCCGAGGTCATCCGTCGTGAGCTCAACAGCTTCGACCGCCGCCTGGTTCACCTCGAGATCGCCGAGATCGTGGGCGTGGCCTCCCGGTCCGTCGGCGAAGGGAGCGAACGTCGGGTGGAGATCTACGTGCCCGGTGGCGACGAGTCCGTCGGCGAGTGAGGCCGTGCCGCGCGGCGGGCTGAGGGGGGCGCCATCGACCCGCCTCGCCCGTCGCGGTCGGCGGCAGGCGCAACGACCGTCCGCGCCTCGGCGGGGCGTCGGATGATCGACACCGACACCATCGCGGCGTGCGCGACGGCGTGGGGCCACGCCGCGGTGGCGGTGGTGCGTGTCAGCGGGCCCGACGCGTGTGCGGCCGCAGCGACGGTGGTCGGCCGCCTGCCGGGGCCGCGTTCGGTGGTCTTGCGGCGATTCCGTGACCGCGACGGGGTCTTCGACGAGGGTCTCGTCACGTGGTTCCCCGGCCCCCACAGCTACACCGGCGAGGACGTCGTGGAGCTCTCCGGCCACGGCAACCCGCTCCTGGTCGAGCGCCTCTTGCGCGCGCTGCCGGCGCGGCCCGCTCGCCCGGGTGAGTTCACCCGGCGGGCGTTCTTGCACGGCCGACTCGACCTGACGCGCGCGGAGGCGGTGCTCGCCACCCTCGAAGCGACCTCGGGCCGGGGCCTGGAGCTCGCGCGGCACGCGGCGGGCGGGCAGATCGCCGACGAGGCCGAGGCGCTCCGCGTCGCCATCGTCGACGTCGCGGCCGAGCTCGAGGCCGCGCTGGACTACCCGGGGGAGGACCTGCTCGTCGACGACGACGCGAAGCTCGCCGCGCGGCTGCGCACGCTCGCGTCCCGCGCCCGGGAGGTCGCGGCCACCTGGCAGGCGGGCCGGGTCGCGATCCAGGGTGCGCGCGTCGTCCTGGCGGGGCCGGTGAACGCGGGCAAGTCGAGCCTGTTCAACGCGCTGGTGGGCCGGGACCGCGCGATCGTCTCGCCGACGGCCGGCACCACGCGCGACGCGCTCGAGGTCGCGGTGCAGTGGGACGCGGTCCGGGTGGTCCTGGTCGACACCGCCGGCGAGCGCGACAGCACCGATGCGATCGAGGCCGAAGGCGTGCGGCGTGCCCGCGAAGAGCGTGCGGGCGCCGATCTCGTCCTCCGGTGCGTGCCGCCCGGGGAACTCGTGCCGCCGGCAGGCGCCGGCGAGCTCGTCGTCCCCACGATGGCGGACCTCGCGGCGCGGCCGGGGGCGGTGAGTGCACGCTCCGGCGAAGGTCTGGCCGCGCTCCGCGAGGCCATCACCGAGGCGGTGGCCGGCCGGCCGCAGGCCTCGGTCGGGGCGGTCCTGACCAGCGCCCGGCAGGCCGAGCTGTTCACCACGGTGGCGCGACAGCTCGACGAAGCCGCCGCCGCCCTGGGGTTCGCCGGCGCGGCCGTGGCCGTGGAGCTCGGATACGCCGCCTTGGAATCGCTCGCGGAGCTCAGCGGTTCTTCGGTGCGCGAGGGGGTGCTCGACCGCCTGTTCGCGCGCTTCTGTATCGGGAAGTAGGAGGACGGATGCGATCCCTGTTCGTGATGGACCCGCTCGAGGGCCTGGACCTGTCCGGCGACTCGACCTTCGCGTTGATGCGGGCGTCGACCGCCCGCGATTGGGAGGTGTGGTGGTGTCACCCGGGGGCGTTGTGGGCCGAAGCGGGCCAGGCTCGTGCCCGCGCGCAGCGGGTCGTGACCTCGGCGGACGGGTTCGAGCGGCACGAGTGGGCCGAGGTCGCGCTCGCCGACTTCCAGCTCGTGTGGATGCGAAAGGACCCACCATTCGACATGGGGTACATCTTCAGCACCTACCTGCTCGATCTCGTCGGGCCGAAGACCCTGGTGCTCAACGCGCCGGCGGGCCTCCGTTCGCGCAACGAGAAGCTCTTTGCGGCCGCCTACGCCGACCTCACGCCGCCCACGCTCATCAGCCGCGACATCGAGCGGCTCCGCGCGTTCGTCGAGGCCCAGCCCGACCGTGCGGTGCTCAAGCCGTGGGATGGCAACGGCGGGCGGGGCGTGCTGGTCACGCGCGCCGGCGACCCCAACCTGCGATCGATGATCGAGGTGCTCACCGACGAAGGCCGTCGCTACATCCTGGCGCAGCGGCACCTGCCCGAGATCGCCGACGGCGACAAGCGCATCCTCCTCGTCGACGGCGAACCGGCCGGTGCGGTCCTCCGCGTGCCTGGGCGTGCCGACCACCGGGGCAACCTGCACGTGGGCGCCACGGCCCACGCGACGACCTTGACCCCCCGAGAGCGCGAGATCTGCGCCCGGATCGGGCCCACGCTGCGCGCCGAGGGCCTGCTCTTCGTGGGCATCGACGTGATCGGCGGGTGGCTCACGGAGATCAACGTGACCAGCCCCACCGGCATCCACCAGGTCAACCGCTTCGACGGGGTGCAGCTCGAGGAGCGCATCCTCGACGCCGCAGCCGCGCGCCACCGGCGGGAGCGCTGATGGGCGCGCTCGTCTGGGTGTGGCTCAGCCTGTGCGCGCCCGCGTGGGCAGAGGACGATGACGAGCTGCACGAGAACACGGTCTCCGGCGCCAAGGGCCCGGCGGCGGAAGCGCCGGTCGACGTGCCCGTCGGCCCCGACGACGACAAGGCGGGGCGGGCGTATTCGCCGCTGACGTACAAGACCGCGGAGGTCCTGGCGATCGACCTGGCCTTCGCCGAGCGGTGCCGCAGCGCGGTCGAGCTCATCTACGCCCGGCGGTACAAGGAGGCCAAGACCGAGCTCGACAAGCTCAGCGTGGAGTACCCCACCACGGGCATCGGGCCGTCGGGCATCGCCGTCATCTACCAGGCGTTGATGTTCGAGAACTTCGACTTCCGATATGAGAAGCAGTACAAGCTCACCCACGCTTCGGCGTTGCGGCAGATCGCCGACGGGCAGCGCACGCCGGGCAACGAGGCGATCGAGTTCCTGCTCCTCGCGGGGATGCAGGGCCTCGACGCGATCCACAAGATGCGGCGGGCGGAGTACCTGCCGGCCATCGCGCTCGGCATCGACGCGGTGCGCTCGCTGGGTGAGG
Organism: Pseudomonadota bacterium; assembly: GCA_005776735.1. Lineage (GTDB taxonomy): Bacteria > Myxococcota_A > UBA796 > UBA796 > SXON01 > SXON01. The sequence goes on along the minus strand of SXOM01000546.1, from coordinate 5,474 downwards.
TCAAGCGGGTGGCGCCGAACTTCGTCGACCCGCTGATGGGCGACGGCATGTACATGTACTGGCGCACGGTGATCGCGCGCACGACGCCGCTTTTGCCCGACGGGCCCGACGAACGGGAGGCGGGCAAGGCGCTGATGCGGCAAGTGGAGAAGGAGGGGGTGCTCTTCAGCCCCGCGGCCACGTTGGCGCTCACCTACGCCTACCTCGAGGAGCGCGACCTCCGAAACGCCCTGGCCCGCACGATGTACGGTCGGGAGAAGTATCCGAACAACGTGATCAACAACATGACCGCCGGGCGTGTGCTCTCGCAGATGCGGCGCTACGACGACGCGGTCCGCATGTACCGGGACGTGCTCGCGACGGCGCCGGACAACCAGCGGAGCCACTACCACCTCGGGGTCGTCTACTCCCGTCAGGCCAAGTCGACCGAGGCGGAGACCGCGTTCCGCACCTACATCGCGTTCGCGGATCCGCCCGCCGAAGCCAAGGGCCAGGCGTGGTACCGGCTCGGCTTGCTCTACACCCGCCAGCAGCGTACGGACGACGCCCGCGCGGCGTTCCAACAGGCCGTCGCGGTCGGCAAGAACGAGGCCGCCCGCAAGGCCCTGACCAAGCTGCAGTGATGACCGCCCTGTTCTTCCTCTACGCCTGCTCCACCGCCGCCCCGCCGAGCGCGTCCCCGCTCGACGATTTCGGCCCGGTGCCCGAGTTCTCGCTCGTCGACCAGACGCACTCGCCGGTCACCCGCGCCGACCTCGTCGGACATCCGTGGGTGGCCGACTTCATGTTCACGAGCTGTCCCGACATCTGCCCGACGCTGAGCGCCCGCCTCGCCGGCATCGCCACCCGCTACGCCGAGGCGGAGTCGCTGCGCATCGTGTCGTTCTCGGTCGACCCGGCCACCGACACCCCGCCCAAGCTCGCGGAGTACGCCGCCCGCTTCGGCGCGCGGCACCCGACGTGGCGTTTTCTGACCGGCGACGTGGCCGAGATGAAGCGGGTGGTCACCGACGGGTTCAAGCTGTTGATGGAGCGCGAGCCGCCGGCCGACGGGAAGGTGGCCAACGTCCTGCACGGCGACCGGTTCATCGTGGTCGACGCCCGCGGGCACCTGCGCGCCTACGCCGACCCGAAGGTCCCCGGTGAGCTCGAGGCCACGATCGACAAGGTGCTGGCGCTGCCGCCGTAGTCGCCTACTTCGGGATCGTCAGCTCCATCCCGAGGGAGAGCTTCTTGCCCTCGGGACCGAGCGCCGGGTTGGCGGCGAGGATGCGCGGCCACTCCGAGCTCTTGCCGTAGTAGCGCTCGGCCAGCTTCCCGAGCGTGTCGCCTTTGCGGACCACGTGCGTGCGTACCGCCGGTGCGGGGGCCACCGCGGGCTCGGGTGCGGGCTCGGCGGGGAGGACGGCTGGCGCGGCGGGCGCGACCGCGGCGGCGGACACCACGTCGTCGGGCGCGGGCACGGGGACCTCGGCGCGCGGCGTGGTGAGCATCAGAAAGACGATGACCGCCGTGCCGAAGACGCCGGCGGCGACCGCCACGAGCTTCCACGCCCGTTCGCGTTCCTTGCCTTCCCCGAGCTCGGACTCGAGCCGGATGGTCTCGCCGCGGAGGCTCCGGGTCTCGTGGCGCAGGGCACGCAGCTCGCTGAGCTCGCGGGCCGCGACGCGCGCCCGGTGTTCTTCTTCCCGCAGCCGCTCGGCGCGGATCTGGGCTTCGAGGCCCTCGCGCAGGCCGGCCGGCTCCACGAGTCCGGTGGCCAACGCGGCGTCGAGGCGGGCGAGGGCCTCGGTCCAGCGGCCCTGGTTCGCGTGCACCTTCGCGAGGAGCAAGAGCGCTTCACCGTCGTCGGGGTCCAGGCACGCCAACATCTGGAGCCGCGACTGGGCCTGCCCGAGGTGGCCCTCGCGGGCCAGGACGAGCGCTTCGTTGTACAGCGTGCTCGGGACGTGGATGCCCGCGTCGCCCAGCGCGCGCCCGATGCGCGCGGGGGCCTGGCCGTCGGGCTCGGGGCCCGGCCGGGGGGAGTCATCGAAGTGGGCGAGGTCGGCGGCGAGCGCTTCGGACATCTGTGCACCGGGAGGTGGGTGCGACGGGAATCGCACGTGGGGAGGAGGATCGTAGCGCAGAAGTATTGACGTGTCCAGAGAAAGCGCGCACCGCGAGCCCCCCGCGTGACCGGCGGGCGCACGGTCGCGGCGCGGGGCGCGCCCGCCTCGGCCCGACCCCACGCCCGGTCGCGGCGCGCCGCCCATCTGGTACACTGTCTCCGGTGTTCGCCGCGCTGCTCCTGCTGGTCCCCTCGCCCGCCGCGGCGAAGGACTACTACACCTACACCGCGCCGGATGGCACGGTGATGCTGACGGACTCGCCGACGCACGACCAGTTCGAGCGGTGGTGGAGCGACACCATTCCCGGCGAGTACCTGCCCACGGGGGTACCGATGCCACGCCTCGACCGCATCACCAACCTCGACAGCTACGACGCGTGGTTTCTGGCCTCGGGCGCCGAAGAGGGCCTCCCCGCCGAGCTGCTCAAGGCGGTGGCCGTCGCCGAGAGCCGCATGAACCCCAAGGCGGTGTCCCACGCGGGTGCTCGCGGCCTGATGCAGCTCTTGCCGTCTACGGGGCGGGCGATGGGCGTGACCGATCTGCACGACCCCGCCCAGTCCATCCAAGGGGGCGCCGCCTACCTGGCGAAGCAGGTCGCCCGGTTCGGGGGCTACGAACGTGCGCTCGCCGCCTACAACGCCGGCCCCGGCAACGTCGAGAAGTACGGCGGCGTCCCGCCGTTCGAAGAGACGCGCACGTACGTCGCGCGAGTGATGGGCCTGTACGAGCACTTCCGGGACAATCGCCGGGTGACGCGGTAGCCTGAGGCCGTGTCCGTCCCCTGGTACCGCCGCCCCGGCTACACCAACCTGCCCATGCTCATCACGCTCGGGCGCGTGGCGGCGGTGCCGATCATGGTGGCCTTCTTGTGGCGCACCCCGTCGCCGAGGGTCGCCGCGGTTTCGATGGTGGTCTTCGTCGTCACGATGATCGGCGACGTGGTGGACGGCTGGTTGGCCCGCAAGTGGGACATCCAGAGCGTCGCCGGCGCGTTCCTCGACCCGATCGCCGACAAGCTGATGGTGCTCGCGGTCCTGATCATGATGATCCCGCTCGGCTGGGTGTCGGCGTGGATGGTCCTCGTGCTCGAAGCGCGGGAGCTCATCATCGCCGCGGTCCGGCAGATCGCGCTGTCGGAGGGGATGGTCATCTCCGCCGGCAGCCTCGGGAAGTTCAAGACGGCGTACCAGTCCACCGCGCTCGGATTTCTGCTGTTCCACTACGACGGCATCGGGGTCGACGCGCACAGTGTGGGCGTGGCGCTGTTGTGGTTGTCGATGGCGTTCTCCATCGGGAGCGCCGTCGAGTACGCGCTCGGCTTCTACCGACACCTGCGCGACAAGGGCGCGCTCAGCTCTTGATCTTCAGCTTGTAGGTGTCGGAGCAGCTCCCCGCGGGCCAGCTCGACCGGTACACGTGCACCATGAAGTCGTCGTCGCCGGTGTCGAACTGGTCGCTGGTGAACGTGGCCGTGGCGACGCCGTCGCCCGAGTCGCTGTCGAGCAGGTTGCCGCCGCCGTCGTAGAGCTCGACCACCAGGTCGCTGAAGCCCGAGACCACGACCTGCACGTCGACGTTGTCCCACAGCTCGTCGTCGGCCTCCCAGTAGAACCAGTCGTCGTCGCTGGAGCAGGAGAAGGTGAGGCCCGCGAGCTCGAGGGAGTCGCCGGCCCACAGGCCGCCGCCGTCGACCTCGCCCAGGTTGTACCGGCTGCCCGAGCTGTCGTTGGGCTCGTAGCTGTCCCAGTACGGGTCGTTGATGTAGCCGTCGCAGTCCTGGTCGATGTCGTCGCAGATGTCGACCTCACCGGGCGACAGGGTGTCGTCGGTGTCGTCGCAGTCGCCGCCGTACTCGGTGTAGCCGTCGCCGTCGTCGTCGCGGGCGAGCGGGTCGTCGACGTTGACCACCAGCGAGTCGCGGCCGGCGTTGCCCTCGAGATCGGTCGCGATGAGGGTCACCACGTGGGTACCCCCGAGCAGCGGGCTCGCGAACGTGGTGTCGCCGTTGCTGTCGGGGGCGGCGGCGCTGAGCAGGCCCTGGATGTCGCTCACCCACTGCACGGCGAGCTGCTCCTTGGCGGTGGTGTCGTCGCTGACGTTGCCACGGAAGGTGATGGTGTCGACCGTGTCGTACCAATCGCCGTCGTTGGGCGACGAGATGTTGACCAGGGGCACGTGGTCCTGGATGGCCTCGTAGCTGGTGGACGCGGTGCCGAGCTTGCCCTCGGAGTCGAGCGCGTTGATGACCAGCGTGTGCACACCGAGCGTGTGGGCGGTGAACTGCGCCTCGATCGTGCCCGTGGGCGCGGGGTAGCCGGTCCACACCACGCCGTCGGGGTCGTCCACGATCTCGATGGGGAGGGTCTCGGGGGCGTCGATGTCGTCGGCGACGGTGGCCAGGACCGTGATCGGCGTGGAGGCGCCCACCTGCTCGCCAGGGTCGGGGCTCACGATCACCAGGGTCGGCGCACCCTGGACGTTGTTGACCTCGCCCACCTGGAGCTCGATGCTCTGGCTGCCGGAGTCGCCGCGCGAATCGACGGCCGAAAGCGTGATCACGTGGGCCCCACCCGACAGGGCGTTGGTGGCCACCAACAGATCGCCGTTGCGATCGGCGGCGGTGGTGTCGAACACGCCGTCGATGCTGCTGGTCCACGTGATCTGCAGGTTGGTCGACGGCTCCTGGCTGTCCTTGGCCACCCCGTAGAACTCGACGAGGGCGCCGGGCTCGACCGCGTCGCCGTCGAGCGGGGCCACGATCGAGACCGAGGGCGCGGTGTTGTACGTCTGAACGCCCGCTTCGGTGCAGGCGGCGAGGAGGACCAGGACCATGGCCGGAAGTCTACTCCAGATCGACCGCCTCCGCTCCCGCGGCGCCTCAGCGCGAGAAGAGCCCGAGCCACGCCGCGGACAGCTTCTGCGGCACGGTGACCGGCGGGAGCACCGGGTCGGGCAACGGCACCCGCCACGCGCGCGCGAACTCGCGGATCACCCGCTCTTCGCCGAGGTCGGGAATCTTGTCCGCCAACGCCAGCACGATCATCGCCTTCACGGTGGCGGCGGGGTCCGGGGGGTCGCCGAGCTCGAGCGGGCGCCAGGCGCGCCAGTCGTCTTCGGTCGGCAATGGAGCCTCGAGCCGGGCGCACAGCTTGTCGAGCACGGTCCGCTCCGCGGGTTCGACACGACCGTCCGCGAGCGCGGTCGCGACGAGCGCGCGGGTGACCACGCGCGGGTCGGGCGGGGGGCGCACGGTTCGATGCGCCACGGTGCGATCGGCCGCGGGCATCGCGGGGCCCGCGATGGCGTCGTCCGGGCGTTCCGGCGCGCCGTCGCCGTCGCCCCGGGCGGCGGCCGCGTGGGTGT
>SXOM01000072.1 GCA_005776735.1 Pseudomonadota bacterium | reverse complement strand
GACCCTCGCGGTTCGGCGTCCCCCCGTTGTGCCAAACGCCGCCCTGGCTGGCCGGTTCGGTGACGCGGCGGGTGACGGGTCGGGTGGACTTGGCCGAGCGGAGCGCGGGTTCGCCGCTTGCGGCGAACCCGCGGGGGAGCGAGCGCCAATTTCACCCGGCCCGGCAGGACCCGGGGGTGACCTCGTTCTGCCCAACGCCAAACGTTTGGCCCCCCGCCCGAAGCCGACCCGCGCCCCGGGTCGCCGCGTCTTGCCCGGCCCACGATCCGTCCATGGGCCCGGCCCGCGACCGTCCCGAAGGCGGCTGGTCCTGCGGCCGGTCCGCGGCGAGGGTCGACCCCGGCGCGCGGCGCCGTCGGGACCCTGCCGCCGTCAGGACGGGCCTGAGGCGCCGCCCAACCCGTAGACCGGTTTGCCGAAGGTGCACAGGCGGGCGTGCGCGGTCGCACGGGCCGAGTCGCCTTCCGTGCCGGCCCCCGCCCACTCGGCGCCGATCCAGTCCAGGGCGGGGGTGCCGTTGGGGAGCTCGCCGAACGCGCCGAACGGCGGGCTGACCCGGCCGGTGGCGAGGACCCGCAGCCAGGCTTCTTCGCCGTAGGCCTCGCGCAGGGCCCGGGCAGCACGCTGGCGGAGGCCGACGGGCGGCGCTTCGGCGCCCAAGCGGACGATCACCCCGACGTCGGGTCGCCTGCCACCGGTGCCCTGCGTGCGCGCGAGGTGGAGCCACGCGGTCGCGTGGGCATCGAGGAGGGTGCGCAGCACGTGGCGGACCTCGCCGTCGTACCAGGCCGCTTCGCCGAACGGGTCGCGAAACGTGGCCCACCGCCGGACGTGGACCCCGACCCGTTGGGCGACGCGGTCCACGAAGCACCCCCAGTCGGCGAGCACGGTGGGATCGAGCCAACCGCGCCGCGCGAGGACCCAGTCGGGCAGTGCGCCGGCGTGGAGGACGACGGTCGGCTCGGTGCCGGAGGCGCGGAGCTGACGGAGCTTCGCACCCAGGGTGTCGAGCTCGGCCTCGGCGTAGGCTCCGCGGCGCGGCTCGACACGGGCCCACGCGACGGGAACGGCGAGGTGCAAGGCGTGCGCGGGGGCCATCCGCTCAGTTACCCGGGGTGGCGACCCCAGGGCAACCATGCGCCATCTCGGCATCCTCACCGGCGGCGGCGACGCCCCGGGCCTCAACGCGGTCATCCGGGCGGCGGTGAAGTACGGCGTCGGGCAGAAGGGGTGGTTGCTCACCGGCATCGAGGACGCGTTCGACGGCCTCATCGCGCGGCCGATGCGGCTGCGGCGGCTCGTGCCCCGGTCGTGCGGGGGCCTGCTGCAGCGGGGCGGGACCATCCTCGGGACCACCAACCGCGGCGATCCGTTCGCCTGGCGGGACGGCAAGAACCACGCGCACGACGTGCGGGTGGAGCTCGATCGGCTCGGCATCGAGGGGGTGATCGTCATCGGCGGCGACGGCACGATGCGGATCGCCGACCGGCTGATGCGCGAGGAGGGCGTGCCGGTGATCGGCGTGCCCAAGACCATCGACAACGACCTCGGCGCCACCGACCAGACCTTCGGGTTCCAATCCGCGGTGGACTGCGTGGCCGACGCGCTCGATCGGCTGCACACCACGGCCGAGAGCCACGACCGGTGCATCGTGGTCGAGGTGATGGGGCGCGACGCGGGGTTCATCGCGCTGCACGGAGGGATCGCGGGGGGCGCCGACGTGATCCTGATCCCCGAGATTCCCTGGCAGGTCGACCGGTTGCGGGCCAAGCTCGAGCAGCGGCGCAACCTGGGACGGCCGTTCTCGCTGATCGTGGTCTCCGAGGCGGCGCGCCCCCTCCATGGGGAGGTACCCAAGGGGCGGGCGGGCCAGGCGGTGGTCGACGCCCTCCAGGCGGCGGAACCGGAGCTCGACATCCGGCTCACGATCCTCGGTCACCTGCAGCGGGGCGGTTCGCCCAACGCGACCGACCGGGTGCTCGCCACGCGGTTCGGGGTCACGGCGATCGACCTCGCCGCGGCCGACCGCTGGGGGCAGATGGTGGCGCTGAGAAACGGGCGCGTGGTGGGGGTGCCGCTCGCCGAGGCGGTGCGGGCGAACCGGGTGGTCGACGTGGACGGCGAGGTCGTCGCCGCGGCGCGGGCGGTGGGCGTGGAGCTCGGGGGGTAGCGGCGCGGAGCGGCGCGGCGCGGAGCGGAGCGGAGCGGCGCGGCGCGCGATGTGACGAACGGGGGGGGTTGCCCGCACCCCCCCCGCGTTCGTCAACTCCGGAGGAGGCGCGGCCGCCGCGCGCGCCGCCCCCGGCGCCGTCCGCGCAGAGCCGGCCGCGATTCTCGGCGTTTGCTCGTCGAGCGCCGCCGCTCGAGGCGCGGGCGTCGACCCCGGAGGTGCGCGCGGCGGCGCACGAGGTGACGACCGGGGGGGGGTTGCCCGCACCCCCCCCGCGTTCGTCAACTCCGCAGGAGGCGTAGCCGCCCCCGGCGCCGGCCGCCGCCGTCCGCGGAGAGCGGCCCGCGATTCGCGGCGTTTGCTCGTCGCGCGCCGCCGCTCGAGGCGCGGGCGTCGACCCCGGATG
>SXOM01000545.1 GCA_005776735.1 Pseudomonadota bacterium | reverse complement strand
GTCAGGCCACCAAGGACGCAGCCCAGCTCGCGGGGCTGGAGGTCCTACGCCTGCTCAACGAGCCGACCGGGGCAGCCATCGCCTCCGGGCTGGACACGCGCGGTTCGGGCACGTTCGCGGTCTACGATCTCGGCGGAGGTACCTTCGACATCTCGATCCTCCAGCTCGACGACGGCGTGTTCCAGGTGCTCAGCACCGCGGGCGACACCCACCTCGGCGGCGACGACTTCGACCGCGCGGTAGCCGAGCGCGTGGCGGGCGGGGCCGCCGCCGCCGCGAAGCTCGGCGACGCCGAGTTCCGGGCGCTGGTCGCCGCCGCCCGGGACGCCAAGCACCGGCTCTCCGAACACGCCGTGGCTCGGGTGGTGGCCGCCGGCTTCGACGCGGAGCTCACGCTCGCCGACTTCGAAGCGGCCATCCTGCCGATCGTCGAACGGACCACTGCCGCGTGCCACCGCGCGCTCACCGACGCCAGTCTGGCCGCCCGCCAGGTCGACGCCGTGGTGCTGGTGGGCGGCAGCACCCGGGTGCCGCTGGTGCGCCGGCACGTCGCGGCGCTGTTCCAGCGCGAACCGTACTGCGACCTCGACCCCGACGAGGTGGTCGCGCTCGGCGCCGCGATGCAGGCCGACATCCTGACGGGCCAGTCGCTGCTCGCCGACGACATCCTCCTGCTCGACGTCATCCCGCTGTCCCTGGGCCTGGAGGTGATGGGCGGAGTCACCGAGAAGTTCATCCCGCGCTGCTCGACGATCCCGGTCTCGGCCCACCAGACGTTCACCACGCACGTGGACAACCAGACGGCCGTCGACCTGCACGTGGTCCAGGGCGACCGGGAGCTCGCGGCGCAGAACCGCTCGCTGGCGCGCTTCGAGCTGCGGGGACTGCCCCCGTTGCCGGCGGGCGTCCCGCGTGTGCGCGTCGAGTTCACGGTCGACGCCGACGGCCTGCTCCGGGTGTCGGCAAAAGAAGAGCACACCGGCATCGAGGCACAGATCGACGTGAAGCCCAGCTATGGCCTGAGCGAAGAGGAGATCGAGCGTATGTTGGAAGACGCCATCGACCACGCCGAGACCGACGTGGACGAGCGCCTGCTCATCGAGGCCAGGGTCGAGGCCGAGGGCATCCTCGCGGCGCTCGACAAGGCGCTCGCCGCCGACCGGACCCTGCTCGCGGGGAACGAAGCCGACGTCATCGCACAGGTCGAGGCCGCGCTCCGCGAAGCCATGGGCGGCCCCGACCGGGACCGCATCGCCGGCCTCGCGAAGAAGCTCGACGAGGTGAGCGCCCCCTTCGCGCAGCGCCGCATCGAGCGCGACCTGACGCGCGCGCTCTCGGGGCGCGACGCCACCGAGGTCGGCGCCGAGCTGGGGCTGCGCTGATGGCCACCAACCCCTACATGAAGGGGGGCCCTCCCCCGCTCCCGACCCGGCCCTACCGCCTGACCTTGAAGGGCTCCGACGTGGTGATCCACGTGGACCCCGCCGACCTGCCCGAGGCCGACCACGGCCACCCCGGCAGCGTGCTGAGCCTGCTGATGTCCGCCGGCGTGGACGTCGAGCACGTCTGTGGCGGGGTGTGTGCGTGCTCCACCTGCCACGTTTATGTCACTCGTGGCGACACCGCGACCAACGAAGCGAGCGACGACGAGCTGGACATGCTCGACACCGCTCCGGCGCTCAAGTCACAGAGCCGACTGGCGTGCCAATGTGTGCCGACCGGTGCCAGCGACGTCGAGATCGAGATTCCGGCGTGGAACCGGAACGCCGTGAAGGAAGGGCACTGATCGCCGGCCGCAGCGTGCGGTCACCCCTCGGCGGCAAGCGCCCCGAGCCAGGCGTCCAGGGCGTCGAGGTCGGCCGGGAGCACCGCCGCGAGGCGCGCGGCCTGTTCCTGTAGCCTCGCCAGGGGCGCGGTCTCCAACTCAGCACCGTAATCGTGGTGCAAGAAATGGCGGAACTTCAGCAGCTCGCGGGCGGGCGACAGCGCCCCGGCCGACAAGAGGGCCGGCCGCAGATCTGGAACTTCGAGCCCAGCCCGGTGAAGCAGCGCCCGATGCGAAGCCGAACCCGACGGCACGCCCTCGTCGAAGAAGTGGATCGCTCGCTCGATCAGCGACTCCAGGGCGACGTAGGCGTGGTGGAGCGCCAGCGCGACCACCGCGCGGTCACCCGGGGTGTCGAGGGGTCCCGAGCGCGCCTCGGCGAGGCGTCGCATCACGACCGCCCGCGTGTCTCGCAGTTCCGCTCGGAGCGCGGAAACGGCCGCGTTCACAACAATCGCCCAGTGGCGAGAACCCTGGCACGCAGGGATGGCGCGGCGCTCGGCAGCACCACGAGGTCCACCGGGCAGTCGAGGAGATCCTCCAACATCGACGCCGCTTCGAACAGCGCCGGCAGCGGGACGTCGACCGCGAGATCGACGTCGCTCCCGAGGTGAGGACGCCCGTTTGCGAACGAGCCGAACAGCCAGACGCCCCCCACGCCGAAACGCGCGCGTAGGAGCTCGACCGCCGCAGGCAGCAGCGCCCGGACCCGCTCCGCGCGCACCTCGCCCGCCACGCGCGCCGCCGTCGCGCGGGCGCGCAGGGTGGTGGCCGCTGCGGAAGGAGACACGCTCACCCCCGGAGCCTACGCTTGCGCCCCGGCCGCGGCAAGCGCCTCGCCTCAGTCCCGCGTCGTCCGGGCCGCGGGGCGCCCGCCGGACTCGGCCGCCGTCCGGGCCGGTCGCGGGGCGCCCCCCCGAGCTCAGTCCTTCCCGACGCCTTCGATGAGCGGGTAGCCGTTCCACTCGCCCTGGTAGGCGCGGTAGGCGAGCCAGAGCTGAGCGAGCATGATCACGAAGCCGAAGCCGCACGTGACGCCGCCGATGACCCAGGCCACGAGCTGGAAGACCAACGACTGCACCGCGTGGTACTTCACGAAGCGGCCCTTGTCCTTGAAGATGAGGTACAGGGCGAGCGAACCGAGGAACGGGAAGACGAACGAGGAGAGGTGGGCGACCATCGCCCACAACTTGTCGTCACTGGTCGGGGTCTCACCCCAGGTCATCGCGTTGGACACAGGCAGTCTCCAGGAGGGAGGGCAGCATATCCACCCGCGGCCGGCGGGGGCTCATCCCGGGCCGGGTCGCTGCCGATCCCCGGGATGTCATGTCCGTCTCCACCCTCGGGGTTCCGCTCGCTGCCCGCATCGCCCTCTTCGTCGGGGTGGTCGGTGCTGCCGGAATCGGCGGGTTGGCCGCCTGGGAGTCGCAGCGCGCCCAGGTGGACGTGGTCGACGCCGAAGCCCGGCGGGTCACCGCCCTGGCCGCCGAGCTGCACCGGGGCTTCGAGGTGGCCGACCACGAACGGCTCGCCGCGATGTACGACGAGCCGGACGCGTTGTGGAGCTGGTACGGCCACGGGACCTGGCTCCGCGAGCAGCACGAGGCGCTGGTCCGCTTCGGCGAGGTCGGCGAACTGACCCGGGTGCGCACCCTGCGACCGGCCGACGCCGCGGCCGAGGCGGTACGGTCGGGACCGCACGATCGCCGGAAGGGCGCCCTCCAGGAGATCGTCGCGGCGACCGCCGAACCCCGCTGGCGGGCCCCCGCCGACTACGTCCCCGAGATGCGCGACGCGTGGACCGCGGGACGGCCCGCGTGGCGCCTGGTGGAGTCCGAGACCCGCGGTGCGCGGGTGCAGACGTGGTTGCCGCTGGTCGATCGCCACGGGCAGACCACCGCCGTCCTGGAGCTCGAGTCCGACGTGACCGCCGCCCTCGCGGCGGCCCGCACCGACGCCCGGCGCCCGGTGGGGGCCGCAGTGGTGGCCTGGGTGGTGCTCCTCGGCGGAGGTTTCCTCTTGGCGCGGCCCGCCGACCGGGAGCGCGACCGGGCGCTCGCGGAGCTGCGTCGGGTGGTGGCGTCGGGCGGCGAGGCGAAGGTTCGGCACGGCGGCGACCCGCTCTTGCGCGAGCTCGAAGCGCTGCGCGTCGCGCTCAGCGGGCGAGTGGTCGAAGTCGAGACCCGGGCCGTCGGCGCCGAAGCCCAGGCGCGCTCGGTCGGCGCGCTGCACGACGACCGTGCCGCGGCCCGCCGCAAGGCCCTGGCGGCGCTGGTGCCGGAGGGTGCGCTGGTCGTCGACGCCGGCGAGTCCCGGCGCGAGCTCGCGAACCTCGTGGACCTGAGCGTCGCCCACCTCGTGCTGCAGGTGCCGCGCTACACCGCCGTCGACCTCGCGCCCGGCATGGTGGCGCGGGTGGGGTGGATCGCCGGAGGCGAAGAGGTCGACCTGACCGTGTCGCTGCGCACCGAGACCGAAGACGGCTGGGAGTACGTCTTCGCGCTGTCGCAGGGCGCGGGGCTGCCCGCCACCCCACCGGACGTCGCCGCGCTCGCGTTCGCCCGCGGCGCGGAGCGGGTGAGCCTGGAAGCGGCGGAGGTGTCGGCAGAGCTGGTGGTGTCCGCCGGTGGGGCCCTGCCCGTGCGGGTGACCGACCTCAGCGCCGACGGCGCCGGCCTCGTGGTGCCGGTGGGGCCGGGCGCGCTCGCCGCGTCGGGCACCCAGGCCACGCTGGTGCTGCGCCTGGTCGCCAGCGAACCCGAGCTCCAGTTCGGCGTGATCCTCCGGTCCGTGGGCGGGTGCGACGAGGGATCGCGCGTCGGCATCCAGTTCGACGCCCCGATGACCACCGACTACGAGAACCGCCGGGCGCGGGTGGCGAAGTGGGTGCAGGACCGTCGCCGCGTGCGCACGAGCGCCGCCGCCTGAGGCGGCCACCGCGCGACGCTACAGGTCGGCCTCGCGCGTGTCGCCGCCGGGGGAGTCGACCACCTCGATCGTGCCGAAGTTGCGCGGCGTCGGCGCGGTGCGCGCCACGGTGCGGAACGTACCCCCGAGGAACGTGAGCTCGGACGACAACAAGACCCCGTCGGCGTCCACCACGAACTCCGCGTCGCCCTCGGCCGAGCGCAGGCGGTACCGGGTGCCGCCCAGCGCCTTGCCCCCGACCTTGACCGTGGCCGGCTCACCCACCGAGAGCTCGCCTTCGACCAGGGCCCCGGTCTCTGCGAGCAACAAGCCGACCGGCCCGGCGTCGAGCAGGAGACGGGTGCGCCCGGGATCGAAGAGATCCATCGTCGTGAGGTGCACCTGCGCGCGGGTGAGGGTGGCTTCGTGGACGCCCTCGGCGTCGGCCCGGACGAGCTGCCACGCCCCCGACGGCGCCTCGATGCCCTGCACCTCGGACACCGCCTCGCCGAGCTGCAGCGAGGTGGTGAAGCTGGCGCCGCGGGAGCTCGACTGCCCCGACTGCCGGCACTTCGCCACGCCCACCGGCGAGTCGACCGTGGTGACCACGCTGAGCACCCGCCGCTCGCCGTCGTCGCGCGCGAGGTAGCGTACCGACACGGTGCGATCGCCCACGTCCTTGCCGCCGAGGAGCAGGTCGTAGGTCATCGTCGTCTCGTCGGCCCAGGCCAGGGCCGACCACAGGAGCAGCAGCATTCCCAGGCCTCCTAACCCCTTGGACACCGGTTACCCGCCGCCCGTGATCGGCCGCGACCAAACCCAGGCGCTCCAGGCTCTGCGGGCGCGCGAGGCCGGGCGGCCGTTCCCCCGTGGGTCCGCACGCGTGGCGCTGGCGTACCCCTCGCCCTACCGCGCCGCGATGAGCTCGTTGGGGTACCAGTGGATCGCGTCGCTCCTGGCCGACGCCGGCTTCGGCGTGGAGCGGGTGATGCTCCCCGACGACGTCGAAGCCCACCGCCGCGCCCGCCTGGCGCCGGTGTCGATGGAGAGCCTCTCGCCGCTGGGGACCTTCCCGCTCATCGCGGTGTCGGTGGCCTACGAGCTCGAGCTGGCCGGCCTCGTGGAGCTCTTGCGCCTCGCCGGCATCCCGCCGCTCCGCCGCGACCGCGGGCCGGGGCACCCCAAGCTGCTCGTGGGCGGTCCGCTCACGTTCTCCAACCCCACGCCGCTGTTGCCCTACGCCGACGCCATGCTCGCCGGCGAGGCCGACGACGTCGTGGTCCCCGCGGTGGCCGGCTTCTTCGACACCGGTCGCCTGGACCACGTGGCGGAGCTCGCCGGCGGGTGGGTGCCCGCGGCGGGCGTCGCCCCGGTGCCGGTGGCCAAGGCGCTCGACGCCCACTTGCCCGCCCGCTCGCGCTTGTGGTCTCCCGACGCCGAGCTCCGCGAGATGTTCCTGCTCGAGGGCGAGCGCGGGTGCCACCGCGGCTGCACCTTCTGCGTGATGCGCCGCAGCACCAACGGCGGCATGCGGCTGGTCGACGTCGAACGGCTCTTGTCCCTGGTGCCCGACGAAGCGCCGCGCGTGGGCCTCGTCGGCGCCGCGATCAGCGACCACCCGCAGCTCGTCGGCCTGCTGGAGGCCCTCGTGGCCCGTGGCAAGGGCGTCGGCATCTCGTCGCTCCGCGCCGACCGTGTCGCGCTCAAGCCCGACATCCCGCGCCTGCTCCGCGCCGCCGGCTACCAGACGCTCACCGTCGCCAGCGACGCCCCCAGCCAACGCCTGCGCCGCGACCTGCACAAGGGCACCACCGAGGCGCACCTGGTGGCGTGCGCCGAGGCCGCCCGCGCGCACCGCTACCGCACGCTCAAGGTCTACATGATGCTCGGCGTCCCCGGCGAGACCGACGCCGACGTGGACGAGCTGATCGTGTTCACCCGCCAGCTCGCGGCCATCCACCCGGTCGCCTTGGGCCTGGCCCCCTTCGTGCCCAAGCGGAACACGCCGCTCGACGGTGCCGAGTTCGCGGGGATCAAGGTCGTCGAAGCGCGCCTGGATCGCCTACGCGCCGGCCTCCGCGGGGTCCGCGCCGAGGTCCGACCCACCTCCGCGCGGTGGGCGTGGGTCGAACATCGCCTGGCCTCGGGCGGGGTGGCCGAGGGCGAAGCCGTCCTGCGCGCCGTCGAGGGCGGTGGCAACTTCGCTGCATGGAAACGTGCGTTGGACGAAGTACCGGCTCCCTGAGTCGGCGCGGCTCGCTGCCTAGCCCGCCGGCTCGACCTCGGCGGGAGCGTCCTTCACCAGGTCGGCCACCGTGCGGTCGTGGAGCAACGTGCGCAAGGGCACCAACGCCGCGCCCCACTGCTCGTGGAGCCCACACGGATGCCGCGGCGAGCACGCCCGCGCGCCCATCGCGCACGGGTTGCGATCCTCCGGCTCGTCGCTGGTGGCCAACGCCGAGACCACGTCGTGCAGCCGGATGCGGGAGGGGGCGCGCGCCAGGCGGTAACCGCCGTAGTGCCCGCGGCGACCGTCGAGGACGCCCGCCACCACCAGCGCGGAGAGCACCTTGGCCAGGAACGGCCCCGGCGCGCTGGCTTCGGCGGCGAGGTCGGCGACGGGCACGTACCGATCACGAGGGTGGCGGGCGAGCGTCGCCACCGCCGCCAGCGCGTACCGCTGCCCGAGCGTGAGGGTCGGAATGCCGGAATTTCCTGGGGAGGGTCGCACAGTTTCCGGAGCCTAATCGACCGGTGGGGTGGGCGACGCGCCGCGACCGGTCCCGAGGTCCAGATTGGCCAGCGCGCGTCGCGCTCGGTCGCACATCCGTCCTCGTTTCAGGGGAGGGCCGCCTCCAACAGCGTGATCGCCGCCCGCACCTCGGCGGCGCTCTCCGCCGGACACAACGGCAGCAGCCGGCGGAGCGTCGCGAGTCCGGCTGCCGGGCGACCGAGGAGATTGGCCTGTACCAATGCCAGTTGACGCAGGGCCTCCCGATGTTCGGGTGCGCGCCGGAGCGCCGCCGTGCACGCGCGGGCCGCCCCGGGCCCGTCGCCGGCCTCCGCGCGCAGCACCGCCAGGTTCACCCACCGCTCGACTTCGAGCGCGGAAGGCCGCAGCTCGGTCTCCGCGTTGAGCGCCTGTACCGCCCCGCGCATCCCCCGCAGGCCGGCCTCGACGCGGGCGTAGAGCTCACGGGGGCGGCCCGGCCGGCAGTAGACCAGCGGCGCGGCGAACCCCGGCGTCACGCGCCCGACGAGGTGCGGCCTCGCCGCTTCGAGGTTGGCGGCGACCCACCGGCCGAGGGGTGCGCTCGCGTACACGCGGCCGCCCGCCGCCCACGCGAGGCCGAGGCCGCCGGGGAGGGCGGCGTCGAGCTCGTGGGCGGCGGCCAGGGCACGGTCGATCGACGCGTCGTCCTCGTGCGGGTGCGCGCCGAAGAGCACGCTCCCGCCCAGCGTGCGGTACCCGCGCCGCCGGTACCGCTCCACGAGCGCCTCGATCTGCGCGCGGTTGGCCGGTCCCGCCCCCGCGCGCAGCAGGCCGTCATCGAGGTGCCCGAGCTCCCACGAGAGCGTGGCGGGATCGACGCCGACCGCCTCCAGCGCGTCGAGCATCGTGTCGTCGACCGGCGCCGGTTGCAGGAAGCCCGCCACCGCCACGTCCACGCGCGCGGCCGCGAGCGCACGCAGGAGCGTCGTCGCGTGGCGGGTGTCGGGCACGTTCAGCTCGCTCGCCGCGAGCCAGACGCGCGTGACGCCCACGCGGCGGAGCAGCGTGATCTCGGCGAGCACCTCCTCGACCGGCCGCGGCCGCACCGCGCCGCCGACGAAGCTCCCTTCCACGCAGAAGTGGCAGCGGCGGTCGCAGCCGGCGGACACCGACACCGGCACACGGCCGCCCCGACGGCGCGCGAGCGTGAGCCAGGAGCTCTCGCGCGGGGTGGGCCCCGGGACGGCCCGGAACGGCGGTGCGCGCAGGCGGGGCGCCGGGGCGCCGCCGG
>SXOM01000544.1 GCA_005776735.1 Pseudomonadota bacterium | reverse complement strand
GCGTGGCCATCGCCCGCGCCATCGTCAACGACCCCGCCATCCTCCTCGCGGACGAGCCGACGGGCAACCTGGACGGGGCGATGGCGGTCGAGGTCATGGAGATCCTCCAGGCCATCAACCTGCGCGGCACCACGGTGCTCGTCGCCACCCACGACGTCGGCCTGATGGACCGGTTCCCGTACCGCAAGCTGCGCTTCGTGGACGGCCGGTTGGTCGTCGGCGGCACGGTGAAGGGGGGGCGGGCATGACGCGCGCGCTGCAACGGGCGTTGCGGGGCCTGCGCGAGCACACCTACCTCGCCGCCGTCGGCACCGGCGTCATCGCCGCGGCGCTGGTGCTGCTCGGCGTCTACGGCCTGGTGGTCGGGGCGCTCGAGTCGGTGGTCAGCGGCTGGCAGCAAGACGTCCACCTCAGCGCGTACTTCGCGCCCGGGGTGTCCGCCGAGGACCAGGCGGCCGCCCACTCCGCGCTCGCCGGGCGCCCCGAGGTGTCGGCGGTCGAGCTGGTCACCAGCGCCCAGGCGGCGGAGTGGATGAAGGGCGAGATGCCCGAGGTCGAGCCGCTCCTCACCGAGCTCGGCGAGTCCGCGCTGCCGGCCAGCCTCGAGGTCACGCTCCGGGCCGGACACACCAGCCCCGCAGCGATGGACACGTTCGCCGAGTCCCTCCGGGCCACCGGTCGCTACGCGGAGATCGACTACGGCCGCGAGTGGGTCGAGCGGGCGGGTGGCTTCTTGGCGACGCTCGAGCTGCTCGGCTTCGTGCTCGGGGGCATCCTCGTGGTTGCCTCGTTCTTCCTCGTCGGCAACACGATCAACCTGGTGGTGTACTCGCGCCGCGACGAGCTCGAGATCTTGCGGCTGGTCGGGGCCACCGACCGCTACATCCTCGCGCCCTTCCTCGTGGAGGGCGTGCTGCAGGGGCTCGTCGGCGCCGGGCTCGCCCTGGTGGTGCTCAAGGCGGTGCACGCGCTGGTGCTCGCCCGCCTGCACCAGAGCATTCCCCTCGGGTTCGACGAACGTGCGGGGGCCTTCCTGGGCGCCGGCCCCATCGCGGGGCTCGTCGCCCTCGGGGTCGCGGTCGGCATTTCGGCGAGTTGGTTGGCCGTACGCCGGTTCCTGGGTCGGCTCGCGTGACCGGCGGCGCGTGGCTCCTCTGCGCCGCGCTGGCCCTGGGGCAAGGCGACGACCGGCAGCTCCTCGGAGAGATCGAAGCCTACGACACGCAGATCGCGACCCTCGACGTGCAGCTCGCCACCCTGGAGGGCACCCTCGCCGCGGCCGAGGCCGACCACGCCGCCGCGCTCGCCGCGGCCACCGAGGCCGAAACCCACGTGAGCCTGCGCGCCGACAGCGCCCGGGCGCTCGTGCGGAGCCTGTACCGCCTGCGCCGCTTCGGGGTCCTGCGGCTGCTCTTCGGCGCGGGCGACCCCCTCGAGCTGCGCCGGCGTGCGGCCTACCTGCGGTCGGCGCTCGCCGCCGACGAGCTGCGGACCACCGAGTTCGCCACGTTGGCGACGACACGACGTGACGCGGCCGCCAAGGCAGAAGCGGCCAACGCCGCCACGCGTCAGTTGCGCGACCAGCTCGTCGTGCAGCGCGAGAGCCTCGACGCCGAGCGCACACGGCGGCGCGCGCTCTTGCGCGACATCCGGGGCAGCCAGGCCCTGACGGCGCGGGTGCTCACCGAGACCGCCACCGCGCGCAGCGACTTCGATGGTTCGGTCCGCGCCCGCGAAGCGACGATGCCGGAGAGCGCCGCCGCGACCGCCAACGTCGACTTCCGCAGCCTCCGCGGACGCCTGCCGCGCCCGGTCTCGGGCCGCCTGCTGCGCGGGTTCGGCGGCACCACCGATCCGGCGACCGGCGTTCGGGTGGTCAACAACGGGCTGGACTTCGAAGCGGCGGCCGGGTCGGCCTTCCGCGTGGTCGCCGACGGCACGGTCACGCGCGCCGGCTACGTCAAGGGGTACGGCCAGATGGTGATGGTGCAGCACGGCAGCTACGCCACGCTGTACGCTCACGCCAACGGGCTGAAGGTGGTGGTCGACCAGGCGGTGCGTGTCGGGGACGTGCTCGGCACGGTCGGCACCACGGGCCTCGCGGAGGACACCGTGCCGCAGCTCCACTTCGAGCTGCGCTACAACGGCACGCCGCAGGACCCGACGGAGTGGCTCGCCCGATGAGCGGCCCGCCCCGGCCCGGCGCGCGCACGCTCGGCGCCTTCGTCGCCGGCTTCGCGGCGGCCGCGCTCCTGGGCGCCGCCGACCCCTACGCCGGGTTCGAGCTGTACGCGCGCGTGCTCAGCGACATCGACGCACACGCCGCCGAGCCGCCCGACCTCCTCCGCCTGGTGCACGCTTCGCTGGGCGGGATGGCGGGCGCGCTCGACCCGCACTCCGCGTGGTTCCCCCCCGACACCTGGGGCCGCATGCGTGCGCACGAGGCGGGGTTGGAGCTGGGCATCGGCGCCAA
The DNA here is from genome assembly GCA_005776735.1 of Pseudomonadota bacterium. Lineage (GTDB taxonomy): Bacteria > Myxococcota_A > UBA796 > UBA796 > SXON01 > SXON01. The sequence continues at coordinate 15,757 of SXOM01000544.1, read as the reverse complement.
GGTGGTGGCCGATCCCTGCGGGTTGCGCGTGGAGTCCGTCGAACCGTGGGGGCCCGCCGAGCGCGTCGGCCTCCGCGTGGGCGACTGCATCGAGGGCGACGACCCGGCGCGCCTGGTCGGCCGCGAAGGCGAGGTCGTGCAGTTCACGGCCCGACGTGGCGGCGAGGCCAAGAGCTACGCGTTGGTCCGTGCCATCGCCCGCGAGCCGGCCGCCCGGGTCGAGGTGCACTCCGGCGTCGTGTGGCTCCGCGTGGCCCACTTCCACGACCCCGTCGTGGAGACCCTCGCGCGCGCCGTGCCCACGCGGCCTGCGCCCCGCGCCTTCGTGCTCGACCTCCGCGGCAACCCCGGCGGCCAGGTCGACGAAGCGGCGCGGCTGGTCGACCGGTTCGTCGGGAGCGGCACGATCGTGACCGTGCGCCAACGCGGCGAACCCGACCGCGCGGTCACGGCGACGGCGTCGCGCGCGGACTGGAGCCAGCCGGTCTTGGTGCTCGTCGACGGCGAGTCGGCGAGCGCCGCCGAGATCGCCGCTGGCGCGCTCCAAAAGTTGGGTCGCGCGCGCATCGCCGGGCGGCCCACCTTCGGCAAGGGCACGGTCCAGAACATCTTCCCCTACCCGGACGGCTCGGCGTTGAAGCTCACGGTGGGACACTACCTCCTGCCCGACGGCCGCCCCCTCGGCGCGGGCCTCGTGCCGGACGTGCCGTTGTCCGGAGCTCCGGACTTTCACTCCCCGTTCGCGGACCAGCTCGCCACAGATCCGGAGCTCGCCACCCTCGTCGCGGCGCTCCCCGCTCAGTCGGCGAACTCCCATCCGCTCCGGTAGCCGCCGCCTGCGGCGATGGTGTCGATCAGCCGCTGCATCAGCGGCAGCGCGCCGAGCGTCGCCGCGTCGCCGACCGCCAAGAACCGCTCCCGCGCGCGCGTGATGCTCACGTTCAGTCGCCGCGCGTCGGACACGAAACCGAGCTGCTGCTCGGGGTTGCTCCGGACGAAGCTGCACAGGATCACGCGCTTCTCCCGCCCCTGGAACGCGTTGACGGTGCCTGACTCGAGCTCGGGCAGCGCTTCGCGGAGGCGGAGCAACTGCGCACGGTAGGGGGTGATGACCCCGACGTCGGCCGGCGCATACCCTTCGGCAACAAGCTCCTCCCACAAGCGGCCCAAGAGACGGACCTCGCCGGGATTGTGCAGGGACTCGGTGCCGTCTCGCGCTTCGTCCAGCCCCATGCCCGCGGTGTCCAGCCAGGTGGCCGCGGGCGAGCGCGGCGCCGCCGCGACGCTCGGGTGCGAGCGGAGCCGACCGCCGTACGTATCCGCACACAACGCCAGCAGTTCGTCGTTGAACCGGTACTGCTGGGTCAACATCGGGAACGGAAACCCGGCGTCCACGAGCCGCTGGACCAGCGATCGCTCCAGCCCAGGGTCGCGCGACTTCACAACCGGCCCGAGCTGCAGCGGGTCACCCGCCAGCAAGAGTCGTTTCACGCGGCCGACCAGCGTCCACAACGCCGGTTCGGTCATCTGGGCCGCTTCGTCGACCACCGCGGTACGTGGCGCCGGGAGATCGCGGCCCCGGGTGTGGAGCGTGCCGAGCGTCATCGCGATGACGTCGGCCGACTCGAGCACCTCGCGCTTGGCGACCGCCCACTCCGCGCGAATCGCATCACGCAGCTCCAGGCCCTCCGGGCCCTGCGTACGCGCCGCTTGCCGCATCAACGTGCGGATCACCTCGGCCCGCGGGCCGTTCAGGATCCGCCATTCCAGCGTCATCGGCTGCACGGCCGTGTGCACCCGCGCGCTCACGCCGAGGCGCACCACCGAGAGCCCCGCTGCGGCGGCGCGCTGGGCCAGGTGATCGACCGCGGCGTTGCTCTCCGCCAGGGCCCAGGGCCGTTCGCCCAGGTCGCGCAGCGCGACGAGGATGCGGGCGAGTGTCTGCGTCTTGCCCGTGCCGGGGGGGCCGTGCAACAGGCCGATCTCGGTTGCGCCGAGCACCAGCTCGGCCGCAGCGCGCTGCGACGCGTCGAGCACCGCGAACGCGGGGTGCTCGTACGGGTCGGGCCGGTACGGCGCCTGGTAGCCGAGCAGCAGGTCGCCGAGCGGCGTCCGCTTCTCCTGCGCCCGCCGCAGCGCTTCGGCCTGCGCATCGAGCGCGGTGAAGTCCAGCCGCTTGCTGAGCGCCCACGGCCCCGGCCCCGCCGGGATGTCGGGCACCCGTACCTCGATGACCGACTCCTCCGCGCCCTCGACCCGCCCGCCGAGGCCATCGTCCGGGCGCCCCAACGGAGCGAGCACCACCGGCTCGCCCGGCGCGAAGACCCCATCGAGCTCGTGCCCACGCAGCACCACGTTCACCCGGCCGCGGCTCCGCAGCTCGGTGGAGTCGACCTGGAGCGGGTACAACGTGAACCCGGCCGCGCGCCGATCGACGAGCGGCAGGGCCCGGAGCGCCGCCGCCTCCGCGGTCAGCGCCCGCCGTTCGCGCTCCAGTGACGCGGCGAGGGCGACGAGATGGGGCTCGGTGGCCACGCACTTCTCCGAAAAACAGCGCGGGCCACCTCGCGGTGGCCCGGCTGGCTTCCCAAACGGGCGGATTACTCCGCCGCGGCGCCCTCGCCGGCGGGCTTGGCCGCAGGCTGGGTGACGAACTTGAACTTGGCCCACCCCGCCTCGTTGGACGAGGCGACGATCCGCCGGATCAGCCGGAAGTCGGTCTTGATGTCCGCCTGGACGATCAGGATCCCGTCGTACGGCTTGGTCGGATCACGACCGAAGATCTTCTCGTTCTGCTCGCGGATCTTGGTCAGGCGCGCGACCATGCCGGGGATCGGCACGTCGAGCTCCGAACCCATCTCCTCGGTCGAGAACGGGCGGCTGTCGAGCAAGAGGATCTCGTTGGAGACCTGCACGACGGTACCCGTTTCGCCTTCGAGCGGCTGGCTGGCCAGCGTACGAGGGACCTCGATCTTGGAGCTGAGCTCGACCTCACCCGACGCCTTGAAGAGCTGGATGAGGAAGACGACCAGGATGGTGAACATGTCCACCATCGGGGTCAGGTTCAGCGAGACGAAGCCACTCTTCTTGCCGCCCGACAGCGGGCTGGAACGGAGGCGACCGATCGGCGCGTAGGCCGGACGGCGGCCAGGGGCGATGACGCTCATGGCGTACCTCCGGGCACCGGCGGAACCAGCGCAGGATCCGGCGTGGCCGACGCGGGCCCGCCGGCGAGCGCCGTCCGTTGGTAGCCAATCTTGCGGGACAGATCGAGAACCTTCATCATGTTCTCGTAGTGGACGCCGTCGTCGGTGTTGATGACGACCATGTCCTCGGTCGGGTAGACCTCGTGGTCCTTGACCATGAGCTCTTCCAACTTCGGCCAGTCGTGCTCTTCGCCCACCTTCGCGATGCGAACTCCCTCTTCCACCTTGCGCGCGATCCAGACGTAGTCCCCGGCCACATGCACCGTGAGGGGCGGCGGCGGGGGAGGGTCGGGCGGCGGGGTGTTCGGGTCGGGCGGAGAGATGCTCTGCTCGACCTCGATGGAGTGGATCTCGGTCATCACCGCGGTCATCATCAGGAACGCGATGAGGCAGGACAGGAAGTCGATGAACGGGACCAGGTTCAGGTCGACGCCCATGGACTTACCGCGGCCCTTGCCTCCCTCGACCTGAACGCCCATGGCTCAGCCCACCGCCGCCGCGCCTTCGGACTTGGCAGCGCGGTTGGAGAGGACGAAGTTGAGCTCGGCCACGACGGACTCGTTGATGGCCTCGAGCGTGTGCTGCGTCTTGGCCTGGATGACCGCGTAGAACACGATGACCGCCGCCGCCGACGCGAGGCCGTACAGCGTGCAGTGCATGGCCTCGGAGATGCCGGCGGAGAGGAGCTCGGACTTCTTGGCCGGGTCGGCGCCGGAGAGGGAGCCGAAGGTCTTGATGAGGCCCGAGATCGTGCCGATGAGCGCGCAGAGCGTCGCGGTGTTGGAGAGCACCGCGAGGTAGCCCGTGCGGGCCTCGAGGCGGGGCACTTCGGAGAGGGACGCCTGATCGAGGGCGGCCTGGATCTCCTTGTCGGGACGGTGCGCCTTCATCAGGCCCGCGCGGAGGATGCGGCTGATGGGCCCCTGCTTCTGGCTGGAGAGCCAGCGGATGGCCGCCTGCACGTCACCGCGCATGATGTGCTGGTTCAAGCCCGTGAGCAGCGCGTGCTTGTTCTCGGAGCTGTCGAGCCAGAGCACCTTGATGCGCTCGATGATGATGCCGATGGAGGTGAACAGGCACGCGGTGATGAGGTGCATACCCCATCCGCCTTCACGGTAGAACTCGATCAAGTTGGCCATTCGAAGACTCCTCGGCCTGCGGCCGATGACGGGGTTTGGGAAGCGCCGACCCTTGTAGCAGATGCCCGGTGAGCTGACCACACCGGGGAGCAAGGAAGCCGTCAAGCCTCCAGAGCATCCAGCGTTGGCGCCTTCGAGTATCAGACCAGAAGTGTGACAGCCACGACGCAAAATTTACGTCAACGGACACGGTACTCCGCGCCCGGCTCCCCAGCCCTGCGCGCTTGACACGCGCCCCGAAGGAGCGGTATTGCGGCGTTGCCTCCCGGAGTCCACATGTTCTTCCTCCTCGCGCTCGCCTGCGAAGTTCCGCAACCCCCGCCGGCCAAGGTCGAGAAGCCCAAGTGCGAGCTCGACGTCACCAAGCTCGGCGGCACCGCCTGGGTCTACAACAAGCCCATGCCCGCGGGCCCGAGCGTGCCCGACCCCACCGCGCGCATGCGCTTCCTTGACGAGGGTGGCGCCACCAAGGCCAACTACACCGCCGGCTCGTCCAGCGACGTCTTCAGCTACGACTGCAGCGTCGAGGGCAAGATCCTCACCTGCCTCGAGACCGACCCCCACCTCGACGCGTTCTGCCACGCCTCCGCCGCCGTGCACGACGGCGTGTGCGACGCCGCCGAGGTCGCCGCCGCCACGGGCGCGCCGGCCGACGCCATCGCCAAGGTCAAGGAGACCGTCGACGCCGAGCTCAAGAAGCTCAAGGGCGACGAGATCGCGCAGCAGCGCAAGTCCGACAACAACCCCAACAACAAGCTGCGCAGCATCTTCAAGGTCGCGGTCGACCCGGCCACCTGCGGCATCACCGTGCAGGACAAGTACCAGACGATGGTCGACGGGCGGCGCAACGAGTTCGAGAACGTGCTCGGCTCGGCCAAGTTCATCAAGGCCGACGCCGACTACACCTGGGAGTCCTGCAAGGACGCCGACAGCGCCTGGGCGCCGGGCGCCGACGACCAGCACTCGCCCGTGCAGGCCCCGGGCATGATCAAGTTCTCGGCGATGTTGCAGAAGGACCAGCAGAAGGGCCTCGACGGCTGCACCCTCACGGCCGACATCTACAAGGACTGGGTCAAGGGCCAGGCCGAGCTGCAGTCCACGGTCGACAAGAAGTGGGGTCCGCGTTGGGACACCACCATCTCGTTCACCGAGCCGGGCAAGCACGTCGTGTACTTCGACCGCCACAAGACCTGCGACGGGAAGCGCGAGCGCATCGGCACCACCTGCGCGATGGTCCGCGTCGAGTGACGCGGTTCACCGAGGCTTGACGCACTCCCCCACCGTCGCACTGTCGGTGGGTGGTGGAGGTGTCCCATGGGTGTGTCCCTGCCCGGTGGCCGCGGAAAGAACGTGTCGGTGGATCTCAACCTGGTGCCGTTCGTCGACTTCCTGAGCTGCCTCATCGCGTTCTTGATGATGACGGCGGTGCTGTCGAACCTACACGCGCTGGCGCTGGCGCCCTCGGGCGGCGACGAGGGCGAGCCGGCCGAGGAGGCCGTCTTGACCGTCCGGGTCAGCGCCGACGCGCTCGCCATCGGCCGCCAGGTGCTGGTCCGCCACCCCCATCGCGAGGGCGCTCCGGACTGGTCGGCCGCCGAAGCGGCGTTGCGCGCCGACCTCGAGGTCCACCCCATCGCGCGACCGGCGCTGCTCCGCGTCGACGACGGCGTGGCGTACGCGGACGCGGCCGCGGCGTTGGACCTGCTCGCTCGGCTGGACCAGCCGCCTCCCCTGCTCACCGGCGGACCTGCCGCCGAGTGAACCGGTCGTCCCTGGGCGCGCCGCGCGCCGGCCTCGGATTCCATCCGGCCGGTCGCGGCGCGGCGCCCACCCCGCGCCACTACACGGAAATCGCGCCCTCGCGGAACGACGACACGCCGATCTTGACGTTGACCAACGCCGGCTTCCCGCTCTCCAACGCCCGGTCGATCGCCGGCCGGATCTCTTCGGGCCGCTCGACATACTCGCCGTGCCCGCCGAGCGCCTCGACCATGCGGTCGTACCGCGTGAACGCGAGGCTCGTCGCGGGCAGCCGCTCCGCCCCGAAGAGCTGGGCCTGTCCGCGTCGGATCTGGGTCCACGCGCCGTCGTTGCCCATGACCCCCACGAACGGGATGCCCTGCCGCGCGGCGGCCTCGTACTCCATGCCGTTGAGGCCGAAACTCCCGTCGCCGTAGATGATGAACACCGGGTCGGCGGGGCGCGCGAGACGCGCCGCCATCGCGAACCCCGGCCCCACGCCGAGCGTACCGAGCGGACCGGGGTCCATCCACCGCCCGGGCTCCCAGACGTCGACCACCTTCGCGGCGGTGCCGACGATGTCGCCGCCGTCGCACACCACCGAAGCGTTCTTCGGCATCGCGCGCGCGAGCTCCATCGAAAAACGGAGCGGGTTGATCGGCACCGAGTCGGAGTGGAGCTCGGCCACCATCTTGCCGAAGCGCTGGTCCTCCATGCCGCGTACCGCCGCGATCCACTCCGGACCCGCACGCTTGCCCGCCGCCGCCAGGCCGCGCATCACCAGGCCCGTGTCGCCGACGATGCCCACGTCGGCGCCGCGGTTGTGCCCGATCACGTCGGGGTCGAGGTCGACGTGGATGACCTTGGTGCCCGCGGGAATGTCGTTTCCGTAGTTGAGCCGGAAGTCCCACGGCGTGCCGAAGACCACGATCACGTCGGCGCTGGCGAGCGCCTTGTTGCGACAGAGCCGGAAGAACCGCGGGTCGTCGGGACGCAGCGCGCCGCGCGCCCCGCCGTTGAGGAAGACCGGCAGGTCGTAGCCGGCGAGGAACTCGTGGATCGCGGCCTTGTACGGGCTCCACCACCACTGCGTACCGACCAGCGCGACCGGCCGCTGCGCCTGGCTCAACAGGTCGGCGGCGGCCTGGACCCCGGCGGGGTCGCCCGCCGTCACCGACTCGGTGCGGTACCGCGTGGGATAGTTCAGGTTGTCCGCCTCTTCCATCCCCATCAGGACGTCCAACGGCATCTCCAGGAACACCGGCCCCGGAACGCCGGTCGTGGCCTTGCGGAACGCCATCGCCATGAAGTCGGGGATGCGCCGCGTCTCCGGCACGTTGATCGACCACTTGGTGATGCTGCGCATCAGGCTGACGTGGTCCATCTCCTGCAGGGAGCCCATCCCGGAGAAGAACCGCGGTCCCTGGCCGCCGATGAGGATCATCGGCACGCCGCCGCGCATCGCGTTCGCCGCAGCGGTGACGGCGTCGGTGAGCCCCGGACCGGCGGTGACCATCGCCACGCCGGGCTTCCCGGTCGCGCGCGCCCACCCCTCGGCCGCGTGTCCCGCCGACTGCTCGTGACGGAAGTCCACGACGCGGATGCCGAAATCCAGGCATCCATCGTAGATGTGCTGGATGTGGCCGCCGCAGAGCGTGAAGGTGTGCGTCACCCCTTCCTTGTGCAAGGCCTCGGCGACGAGCCGGCCCCCGTGGACGAACGACATGGGTCTCTCCGCCCCACGGGCTAACCGGGTTTGGGCGCCGCGCCGCGACCGGGCCGGACGGCGGCGGGGTCCGGCGCGCGGCGCGCTCCGACGCGCGCAGGGTTTGTGAGGTAGCTCACCGATCGCGATTTTCGACCTGGACGACACTTTTGATTACGCACCCGTCAGATCGGCGTTTCACTTGTATCTTCGACGAAGTGCGCATCCAGATACGCGGGGTGCGTAAAACTTTTCGCATCCAGAGGGTAGCGGCTCGACCGACCAGTCAGTATCTTCATCCCATGCCCATCACGCGCCGCCAGCTCCTCGCCGCCACCGCCGCCTGCGCCGCGCTCGCCGGCACCGGTGGTGTCCTCGCTTCCCTCCCCGCGCCCGCCCCGGGCCGGGCGCTGCTCTCGTCCGACGAGCTGCAGGTGGTCGCCGCCCTGGCCGATGCGTTCTTCCCTCCGGGCAACCCGGTGGGTGTCGCCGGCGCCGCGGTCAACGTGGCGGGCGAGCTCGACAAGATGTTGGCGCACGACCTCGACCCGGTGGTGGCGCCCGTCTTCCGCCACCTGCTCCGCGGTCTCGAGCACGGCTCCATCGCCACGCACGGCGCGCGCTTCAGCCGCCTGGAGCGCCCGGTGCGCGAAGAGATCCTCGCCGACTGGTCGGCGCCCGGCTCCGTGCCGCGCCGCATGGCCTACGAGGTGTTGAAGACCTGCGTGGGCTGGGCGTGGTTCAACGCGCCCGCCGTGCGCGCGGGCCTCGGTTGGCAGTCCGACTGTCACGTGGGCGCCGCCTAGGCCGCCCGGGCCCGCCGCGCCGGAGGGCGTCATGCTCCATCGTTTCGAACCCGGCCGCCACGGCGCGCCGGAGTATGGGCCCGAGCTCGACCTCGAGGTCGATGTCGCGGTGCTCGGCGCCGGCGCCGGCGGCTCCGCGGCCGCTGCCAACCTCGTGGCGCGCGGGCTGCGCGTCGCGGTGCTCGAAGAGGGCTCCCACTGGCAGCCTTCCCAGTTCCGCCCGCAGAGCGTGTGGGCGTTCCGCCACCTGTACCAGGGGCGGGGCACGCGCGCGGCCCACGGCAACGGCGTCCTGGTGCTGCCCGGCGGCCGCGGCGTGGGCGGGAGCACGCTCATCAACAGCGCGATCTGCTTCCGCACGCCGCCGTCGGTCCTGGCACGCTGGCGCGACGAGTCGGGCTGCGGTCGGTTCACCGACGGGTGGATGGAGTCCTGCTTCGCCCGCATCTGGGACACGCTCGGCGTCAGCGTCAACCCGCCGGCCGTCCAGGGCGACAACAACCGGGTCTTCAAACGCGGGGCCGACGCGCTCGGCCTCCGGGGGGACTGGTTGGCGCGGGCTGCGCCCGGCTGCGTGGGCTGCGGCTCCTGCCAGCAGGGGTGCGAGGTCGGGGCCAAGCGCTCCGCCGACCGCACCTTCCTCGGCGAAGCGGTCGACTCCGGCCTGTGCGGGGTGTACGCCGACTGCCGGGTCGACGGGGTCGAGACCACGGGCGGCCGGGTCGACACGTTGCGCGGCCGCACGATGAACCCGACCGACGACACCGCGGCCGGCACCTTCCGCGTCCGCGCGCGCCACTTCGTCCTCGCCGGCGGGGCCGTCGGCACGCCCCGGTTCCTCCTCCAGAACGGGTTGTACGGGGCGCCGGCGGGGGAGCACCTCCGCGTGCACCCCACCACCGGCATGATCGGGCGGTTCGCCACGGACATCAAGCCGTGGACCGGCGTCACCCAGGGCTACTACGTCGACCAGTGGGAGCGTGGGTTCCTCCTCCAGGTGTACAACGCCCCACCCGACCAGGCGTGGGTGCAGCTCGCGCTGCCCCCCGCCGAAGCACTGCAATGGATGGCCGACCTGCGGCGGTGCGGCATGGCCGGGGTCGTGGTCCACGACGAAGACTCGGTGGGGCGCGTCACCCGCGGCGGGCTCGAATACCACCTGGGCGACGCCGACCGGCGGGTCCTGATGGAGGGCCTGCGCACGACCGCCGATGTGTTCTTCGCTGCCGGCGCCGACGCCGTCGTGGCCGGGGTCCACGGAGCGGGGGCCGTACCCAAGGGCGCCGACCTGCGCCGCGCCTTCGCCGACGACACCTCGCCGTGGGACCTCGCGCTCTACGCCGCCCACCCCCTCGGCACCTGCCGCATGGGCCGGCGCGCCGACGACTCGGTGGTCGACGCCGACGGCAAGGTCTGGGGCTGGGACAACCTGCACATCGCCGACGCGAGCGTGTTTCCCACTTCGCTCGGGGTCAACCCCCAGGTCACCACCTACGCGGTGGGGCTCACGGTGGGGGCGGCGGTGGCCGAGCGCGCGGCATAGCAGCCGGTATGGACTCCATCGTCGGTCGTCGCGCCGAGATCCAGGCCTTGCACGCGTGCGTGGCCGCTTCCCGCCACGTGCTCCTCGAAGGTCCGGTCGGCGTCGGCAAGACCGCGCTCGCCCGGGCCGTGTGCGCCACGCTCGGCCGCCCGCTCCACCGCGTCGACGGCGACGGGCGCTACTCCGAGGCAAAACTCGTCGGCCACTTCGACCCGCCCGCGGTGCTCGCGCAGGGCTACCGGCCCGAGCACTTCGTCCCCGGCCCGCTCGTGGCGGCGATGCGCGCGGGCGGCGTGCTGTTCGTCAACGAGCTCAACCGGATGCCGGAAGGGGTGCAAAACGTGCTCCTCCCCACGCTCGACGAGGGGCGGCTCCAGGTGCCCCACCTCGGCGAGATCGTGGCGGCTCCCGGCTTCTCCGTCGTCGCCACCCAGAACCCGACCGAGTTCGTGGCCACCGGCGCGCTCTCCGAGGCGCTGCTGGACCGGTTCGAGCTGGTCCGGCTCGACTACCAGGACGAGGCCGACGAAACGGCCATCGTCCTGCGCGACGCACGCTGCGCGCCCGACCCCGCCCTGGTGGCCGAGGCGGTGGCGCTCACCCGCGCCACGCGGTCCGATCCGCGCATCCGGCGCGGGGCCAGCGTGCGCGCCGCCATCGCGATCGCCGACCTCGCCGTACACCTCGGGGGCGACGTCCGCCGCGCCGCCCAGCTCGCGCTCCCCACGCGCATCGAGCTGGTCGACCCGGGAGCCACCCCCCTCGCCACGGTCCTGGACGACCTCGCAAAAAAAGCGGGGGTCGCCGCTCGGGCGTAGTGCTCGCGCGACCGGCGACCGCCCCCCGCGAGCCCGACGCCACCCCCGCCCCGGTGCACGGCGCCGCCGCGCCCCCGGCCACCGGGAGCGCCGAGGCCCTCCCCTCGGGCTGGCAGGCGGCGACCGCCTGGCGCCGCCTTCAGGGCCAGCTCCGCGACCCGCCGGTTCGCCAGGCCGTTCGTGAACGCGCGGTCCAGGCGGTCGTGGAGCGGGCGCAAGCCCTGGTGCGTCACGCCGCGCGGCCGATGCGCGTGGTCGAAGCGGGCTGGCCCGAAGCGGGGGACCTCGACCTGGAGGCCACGCTCGAGCGCCCGCGCCCGTGGGCCCCCGAAGATCTGCGCCTGGTGCGCCGCGTGCCCCGCGAGGCCGACGTGGTCGCGGTCCTCGACATGTCGTTGTCGATGACGGGCGAGAAGATCGCGCTGGTCGCGGTGGCCACCGCCATCCTGCGCATGAAGCTCGAGCATGTCGCGGTCGTCGCGTTCGACACCGTGCCGCACGTGCTCGTGCGCGCGGGCGAGGTGCTCCCGATCCGCGAGGTGGTGCGGCGGGTGCTCGAGGTGCCGGCCCAGGGCTACACCAACATCGAGGGTGGCCTCGTCGCCGGCCGTGAGCAGCTCCGGCGGGGGCGCCGGCGCGAACGGGTCGGGTTGTGCTTCACCGACGGCGTCGCCAACGTGGGCGCCGATCCCACGCGCGCGGCGTTCACGTTTCCACGCCTCCACCTGGTGCACGTGGGCGACCACCACCCCCAGGGTGCGCGGGCGTGCCTGGCGATGGCGCGCGCCGGCCGCGGTCGCCTGTACCGGGCGCGTGCGTACCAGGACCTGCCGGACGTGGTGCGCCGCGCGGTGCGCGAGCTCTTCCGGAGCTGAACCGGCGGAGGCTACACGTTGGCGAGGGCCGCGGGGTCGAACGGGCGCGGGGTGCGCCCCGAGGCAGCGGCCAACGGCGCGGGATCGACCACGTCGTCGGTGTCGAAGGTGGACACGACGTCGGCGCTCAACCCGGCCATCGGGCCGATCACCTTCAAGAGCGGGCGTGGGAGCGGCAAGACCCGCCGTCCCCCCAGCGCCCGGACGATGTCGCGGAACGCCAACGGTTCGGGGCCTCCGGCGTCGAACGAGGCCCCCCACACGCCGCGCTGGAGCAGGGCCAGGATCGCGCCGTTGAAGTCGTCCACGTGCACCGGCTGCCGGCGGTAGTTCCCGTCCCCGAGGACCGGCACCACGGGCGCGCCCCGGCACAAGCGCGCGAGCGTGTGAAAACTCTCCTTGTGCGCCGGGGTGTGCTCGGGGTGCCGCGCTCCGTACGGCGCGCAAGGACGCACGATCAGGTAGGGCAGCCCGCTGGCCCGCACCCGGGCTTCGTCCTCCACGCGCGACCGGGCGTACTCGTTCTGCCGCGGCCAGTGCACCACCGTGCTCGACGCGTAGATGACCGGGAGCCCCCACGACAAGACCGCGTCGAGCATCCGACGGTTCTGTTCCCGCGCGTCGCGCGCCATCACCTTGGTCGCGAGGTGCACGACGACCTCGCTTCCCGGCGACGGTCGGACCTCGGCGACCTCGCCGCGCACCGAGACGACCCCCCGGAGCGCCAGCGGCGTGCGCCGATGGAGCCCGTGCACCACCAGGCCGCTGCGCGACGCGAGGGTGCAGAAGTGGGCGCCGACGAAGGAGCTGGCCCCGGTGACGAACAGGCGCATCGGCGAGGGCTATTCCGGCCTACGCCCGGAGCGCCACGCACACCGCCCGGCCCACGCCGAAGCGGTGGGTGTCGGGCAAGAACCCCGACTCCCGGAGCCAGCCCTCCAGCGTCGCCACCCGCGGCGCGTTCCCGATGTCGGCGCCGAACTGCTCCGGCTCGTCGACCTGGTCGGGCGGCATCGACCACAGGACGTCTCCCACCACCAGGAGCCCCCGCTTGGGCAGGGCCCGCCCGAGGTCGGCCACCAACGTGCGCTGGGCAGACGGCTCCCGCCGCCGGAGCTCGTCGTGCACCAACACCATGGAGGTACGTTCCGGCAAGGGAACAAGGTTGGCTTGTGTCGAAACGTTCGCACCCACCCCTGCCGGCGCCGGACCGGGGGCGACGACCACCACGTGCGCGACCGACGGCGCGACGAGCGCCACCAGCGCCCACTCCGGCCCCACGACGACGACCACGTCGTCCGGGTGGGGGCGGCACGCCTCCGCCACGACCCGCCGCGTCGCCTCGGACCAGTCGGCGGCGTTCATGGCCGCTCCACGCACAGGGTGAAGACCTCGATGCCGTCCCGCCGACACACCCGCTCGCGCCGGCTCAGCGCTTCGCCCAACGGCGGTGGGCCCGCCTCCCGCCACGGGAAGACCCGCCGCGCCTCGGCCGCGAGCGCGGGCACATCCGTGCGCAACCACACCACGCCCCCCGGCCGCAACGCCCGCGCCACCGCTTCGGCGAAGGCGGGGGTCAAGAGCGCACGTTTCGGTCCCGAAGGCGGCGTCGGGAAGAGTACGTACACCCAGTCCACGCACGACTCCGGCAACAGGGCGGCGAAGAGGGTGCGCCCGTCGATACGCCACAACCGGCAGTTGGCCGGCGCGTGCGGCGCCGCGGCGGCGACCCGGGCCTCGCGCAGCTCCACCCCCAGGTGGCGCACCTCGGGGAACCGACGCGCCCGGTCGAGGATGCACATCCCATGGTCAAAGCCGATCTCGACCCCGAGCGGCCCCGGCCGGCCCACGAACTCCTGCACCTGCGCGCGCACCCCGGCGTGCTCGGGCTGGTCGAAGAGCCGCGTGCCGTACATGGCCGAGGACCCGCTCACTCCGCGCGCCTCCCGATGCCCAGCCGGCCCGCGACGCCCGCCACCCTCGCCAGCGTGCTCGCGCCGAAGAAGGTCGCGAGGAGCGGCCGCGCGGCGCCCACCAGTTCGACCGCCGCCGCGATCGCGTCGTGGGTGGCGCGCCGCTCCGGGTCCTTGTCCTGGGTCCAGATGAGCACCAGGAGCAGGTCGGCGGTGTACAACGCGTCGGCCAGGTCGGCCCGCTCCTGGGGCCCCGCCGGCGCGTCGTCCGCACCATCGACCAACGCCGACATCCCGGCACGGGCGCGCTCGCGGATCGTCGCGGTGGCGCTGCCGAGCACCCCGATGTCGTCGGCCGGGTCGAACGCACGGGCCGCGAGCGCCAAGAACGCCCCACGGTGGGCCTCGAGGTGTTCGATGCTCGCACGCATGAGCACACCGAAGCGCTCACCGATGGTTCCACCGTACAAATTCTGGGCTTGGAACAAGAGCGCTTCGGACATTTCTTCGTACAGCGCGACCGCCAGGTCCTCCTTGCGGGCGAAGTAGCGGTAGGTGAGCCCCAACGAGACCTCGGCCCGGCCGGCGATGTCGCGCATCGTGGTGCCCTGGAAGCCTCGCTCCGCAAAGAGCGAGAGGGCGGCCTGGAGAATCCGCTCGCGGCTACGCTCCGACTTGGGGGTGAGGGCGACGCGTTCTTTCACGCCCGGCCGCTATCATGCTCCGCCCAGGCCGCGCGCAGGGTGCCGATGGGCACGGCCTCCGCCGTGGCCCGCAGGGTCGCCCCCGCCGCCCAGGTCTTGACGTCCCACACGAGCCCCAGCTCGCGTAGCGCACACACGACCCACCACCCCGGGTCCAGCTCCCACCACCCGACACCGAAGCGCGCCGAGTCGGGCCAGGCGTGGTGGTTGTTGTGCCACCCTTCCCCCATCGCCAGGGCGCCCCAGAGCAGGTGGTTCCTCCCCTCTTCGCCGCTCCCGGGCATGCGCCACCGGCGGTAGCCCACCGTGTGCGCCTGGTAGTTCACAAACCAGTGCCCGAGGACGCACACCGCGGTGCGCACTCCCCACCCCCACACCACCCACGGGAGCCCCCCGAAGAGGGCGAGCCCCACGATCCACGGCAACGCCTGCAGCCTCCAGGTCGCCTCCAACGCCCGGAAGTATGGATCGTGCTCCCGGGCGGGGTCGATCGGGGCGGGCGGGCCGGTGTGGTCACAGAAGAGGTACCAGGTGGCGTCCTGCCACGCGGAGTGTGCGAAGGTGTAGTAGTCCGGCGCTTCGGGCCGGTTCTGGTGGCCGTCGCGGGTGTTGTGCATCCGCAGCATCCCGAGGGGCCCGCCGATGCCCGCCAGCACCGCGACGTAGGTGAGCACCCGCTCGGTCGTGCGTCCCATCCGGTACGCGCCGTGGATGATGCCCCGGTGAAACCCGGCGCTGTGCCCGACCGCCAGCACCCCGAGCGCCATCGCCGCCGCGAAGCAGGCCGCGCCGACGTCGAAGTAGAACGGCGCGAGCCCGAGCGACGCCAGGAGCGTGCCGTTCCACGCGATCTTGGCCAGACTGAAGCGAACTTCTCCGTGCTGATGGGGAAGCGGGACACCGTGGTCGTGGGCCATCTGGGGACTCCGTTGAACGTGTTCACTTTCAAGATATGAACGCGTTCACCATTTCGCAACCGCCCGGACGAAGAAACTTGAACACGTTCATCTTGGCGAGCCCCCGCGACCGTCCCGAAGCGAGCCGAGGCAGGCGGGGCTCGCGGCGCCGGGGCGTGGACGAAGCGGCGTATCGGTGAGTTCGGCCCCTCTGCGGGCTTCGATCACCTCCGGCTCGTGGAGGGCCGACCCGAGAACGCAAGCGAGCTGTTCCTGCGACGGATGGTGAAGGGCGCGTGGCGATCCTGGGCTGTCCGGGACGGCGAGATGGAGCAGCGTCGCGCCGCGTGAACGCCCGTTTCGGCGCACGTCATCCCCTTCCAGACACGGAATTGCACCACGGAGAGCACGG